>DATIEN010000136.1:0-2254 GCA_035455705.1 Casimicrobiaceae bacterium
ATTGCGCAACGACGTTTCGAGGAACTCATCGGCTTCGCTCCCGTGCGCGTCGCTGTCGAGCGGCAGGTCGAGGCAACGTGCGATCCGGCGCACCACGCGTCGCCAGTCGGCGAGCAGGTCCTCGTAGTGGACGTGCACGGCGCGTACGTCGGGCGCGGTGACGAAGGTCTCGACGGGCCTCATGTAGCTCGACCAGAGGGCAAGCCCGCGGGCCGTCGGCATGTCGTTGCCGAGGGAACGCGCGACTTCGAGCGGATTGCGCACGCAGACGACGAAGGTCGGCCGATATCCGTTCTCGCGCAGCGTGCGATGCCACAACGGCGCAAGAACGCAAGTGCGCGGATCCTTGATCAGGATGAGCGGCGCAGTGCCGTACTCGGAATCGAGCACGTCCCTCGCATTGAGCAGGAACTCCTCGACCAGCGGTCCGCCCTTCGGCAACGCAAAGTCGACACGATCCCAGTCTGCGCCGAGGTATTGCATGAAACGGGCATTCAGGTCGTTGATCGCCTCGGTCTCCCAGAAGCCCTTCGGGTTGATGCCGAGCCTCGCGGCGACGATGTGCTTCGGGAGGAACGCGCCGCAAAGATTGAGCACGCGGGCGAGGGCGGACGTCCCGCTTCGGTACGCGCCGAGCACGACGATCGCGGCCTTCGACGCCGGTGCTTGCGTGCGGTCGACGCGGCTCGGACCTGCAGCCGTTCGCGTGCGCTCCCGCCACTCCGCCGCAAGCGAGCGAAGCAGCGATGCCGGCAAGCGATCGCCGCGTCCGCCGCGAAGCTCGGCGCGCAGCAGAACCTCCCGGTTCGCGGGATGCAGCGGGCTGAACGGATTGGCGGGCACCACATCGCCCGCCAGCGCTCGCGCAAGGCGGGCGTCGGCGGCCGCGTGGCGGGCACGCTCCACCGCAGGGTCGGCGCGTCGGTTACGGAAATACAGGCGCTCGGGAACGATGACCGGCTCGACATCGCACGCGACGCGCTCGCGCAAATCGGCGCCGTGCTCGGCGACGTCGCGAAAGCCGCCGATCGCGTCGAACAACTCGCGCGCGATGAAGAGATTGCCGCTCGAATCCGCGACGTTCGGAATCATGATCGTGAAGCTCGCCGGCTCCGAACCGAACGATTCGCCGGGTCGCGCGAGCGGCTCACCGCTGGCAGGTGCGTCGTCGCCGGGATGGGCCACGCGCGAGAAGCCCCACAGCGGTGCCGGCCGCGCGATTTCGGCGATCATTCGCTCGAGGCGCCGCGGCGCGAACCATTCGTCTCCCGCCAGAAAGGCGAGATAGCGGCCCTCGGCCCGGCTTGCGCCTTCGTTCGCCGCAAGCGGCTCGTTCGCATGAACCGCCTTCACGACGCGGGCTGGAACGGGAAGGCCCGGCATGCGCCGCGCGAGCACCGTCGGCGTATCGTCCGTCGAGGCTGCGTCGACGACGATGAGCTCGAAGTTGCGGTAGGTTTGCGCAACGACCGAATCGAGCGCGCGATCGATGAGGCCTGCGTGATTGCCCGCGACGAGGATGACGCTGACCGGCGCCTCGACGGCAGGCGTGGCCACGCGCTCGCGCTCGCGTGCGACGTAGGCGCGCACGAGCGCCTCCTGCCGCTCGTTCGCCTGCGGAGCAAGCAGCTTCGCGAGGACCAGCCCGAGGTTGTGGCGGAACGTCGGATCGTTCCAGCCCGAACGCTCGCATGCGTCCCACAGCAGGTCGAGCGCCTCGCGATGGCGCATCCGCTCGAACTGCACGACGCCGAGCATGTGGATGGATTCGATGTCGGCCGGATCGCGCTCGATGGCCTGCCGGTACAGCCGCTCGGCTTCCCGCAGCGCGCCGGTGCGATGCGCGTCGAGCGCCTGCAGATGCAAGGAGGAAGGTGCGCCGGATGCGAGCGCGCCGTGGCAGTGCTTGAAGCGTTTGCCGCTGCCGCAAGGACACGGCTCGTTGCGGTTCAAGGCGCGTTCGATCGCATCGAGGCACGAAGGTCTTTGATAGTATCGCGATCCGCGACCGCCACCGCCTTGCATTGCGATGAATGACCCCGCGAAGGATCCGTCGAACATCACGTGGCAGCCGAGCCGGGTGACGAGCGTTGAGCGGGAGCGGCTCTTCGCTCACAAGCCGGTCACGCTGTGGCTGACGGGCTTGTCCGCGGCCGGCAAATCGACGCTTGCTTTCGAGGTCGAGCGCCGGCTGATCGTCGGCGGCCATGCGGCGGTGGTGCTCGACGGCGACAATCTGCGACACGGCTTGAGT
>DATIEN010000137.1:0-15913 GCA_035455705.1 Casimicrobiaceae bacterium
GTGGTCGTACTACCGCGACAACGTCGAGGAGGAGTACAGCGCACGCCGCGTGCGTTGAGAGACCGGCTCGCCGGGTCCTTGCGAAAGGGCGACGTGCCCCCGTAAGGAGGCGTTGCGAGCGGACACGGGCGCTGCCGCGGCGCGTCGGCCGCCGCGGCAGCAACGGCTCCCCGCCCGCGCGTATCGCCTACTGGACGGTGAGCTTGCGGCCCGCGACGGCGGGCCTCTTGACGAGCGAAAGCGTCAGAAGGCCGTTCTCGTACTTGGCCTCGCTCGCCCCTTCGTCGAGCTCGACGGGCAGCGCGAAGCTGCGGTAGACGTTGCCGTAATAGCGCTCGTTGCGCAGCACCCGCGCCTTGTCGTCCCCGCCGCGGCGCTTGACCTCGGCGGCGATCGTCACCTGGTTGCCTTCGATCGCGACGTGGATCTCGTCCTTGGCGACGCCCGCGAGCTCGGCCTCGACGAGATAGCCGTTTTCGGTTTCGGAGACGTCGACCGGCAGGCTGCGCGGCGTCGCGCGCTCCGGGCGGTCGGGACGAAAGAAGCTGCGGAACAGGGACTCGACCGCGGGATCCGAGAACGGGTCGTAGATTTGCAAGCTGGCCATGATCTTCCTTCCCTTAAAGAGTGGTGGTAAGCCGCGCGGCGCACCGCTCGTCCGCGGGGGCGCCGCGCTCCCACGGCGCAATCTAGGGGCGCCCCGCGGCGATTCAAGGGGTGCGAAGCGCCGGGCGCCGTGCGTGCGGACGGCCGGCATCTGTCCGATAATGCGTCGCCATGGCGGCCTCCTCTCCCCTGTCGAGTGCGCAGCGTGCCGAGCTCGGTGCGGCGCTCCGTGCCCGCCAGCAGGCGCTCCGGGCCGACATCGCGGCGATGTTGCGCACGCAGGACGACCCGCGGCTCGTCGGCTTGCGCAACCGGATGGAGGACACCGACGACTGGGCGGCGGCCGACGCGATGGCGGCGCACGACATCACGCTCGTGTCCCGTGACCTCACCGAACTCGCCAACGTCGAGCAGGCGCTCGCGCGGCTCGACGACGGCAGCTACGGCGAGTGCGTCGATTGCGCCAGCGCGATCCCGTATGCGCGGCTCGCCGCCTACCCGGCGGCGAAGCGTTGCGTCGCCTGCCAGGAGGAGGACGAGAAGCGACAGCGCATCAGGCGATAGGCTCCTTCACGCGGCGCGCCTTGTCCGCACCGTTGGACGCTCCGTCGCGCACGCGCCGCGACGGCGCCAGGAAGCGCGAAAGCCACGCGAAGAACTCGCGGTACCAGAGCGCGGAGTTCTGCGGTTTCAGGATCCAGTGATTCTCGTCGGGGAAGTAGACGAGACGCGCCGCCACTCCTTTCGCCTTCAGCGAATTGAAATACTGGAGCGCCTGCGTCGCCGGCACCCGGTAGTCGAGCTCGCCATGGATCACGAGCGTCGGCGTCTTCGCGTTCTGCACGAAATGATGCGGCGACTGCCGCATCACGCGCGCCTCGTCCTCCCAGTGGTACGCGCCGAGCTCCTTGGCGAAGAAGCGGTAGCCGTCGGTCGCCATCATGCTGACCCAGTCGTAGCAGCCCGCGTGGCAGACGAACGCCCGATAGCGGTCGCTGTGGCCGTTCATGTAGGCGACCATGAAGCCGCCGTAGCTGCCCCCGGTCGCCGCTAGCCGCTCCGGATCGACGTAGCCCTGCGCGATCAGGAAATCGGTCGCCGATTCGACGTCGGCGAACTCCTTCTCGCCGTAGCGCCCCGTGATCGTCTCGAGGAAGGCCTGCCCGTAGCCGGAGGAGCCGTGGTAGTTGACGGCCGCGACGACGTAGCCCTGCCCGGCGAACACCTGGTTGTTCCAGCGGAAGTGCCAGCCGTCGTGGTGCGCCGCATGCGGACCGCCGTGGATCGTGTGCACCAGCGGCCATTTGCGCTTCGGATCGAAGCCGGGTGGATAGGTGACGAAGAGCTGCATCGGCTCCCCGTTCCATCCGGGCAGCTCGAACTCGCGAACCTCGCCGAGCGCGTGGCGCGCGAGCAGCGCGCGATTGTGGCTGTCGAGTTGCCGCTCGTCGCTTCCGTCGCCGTTCGCGGCGAAGAGCGCCGGCGGGTGCATCGCGCTGTCGCGCGCGTAAACGAGCACGCTGCCGTCCGCCGATTGCGCGTATCCCGCGACCACGCCGCCCGCGACGATTTCGCGTGGCGGCGCATCGGCGCCCTTCGCGGTGTTGCCAAGCACGAGGCGACGAATGCCGACGCGGCCGCGATCCTCGACGAGCGCCAGGATCGCCTTCGAATCGGGCGTCCACGCGAGGTGCGTCATGGCCCGGTCGAACGACGGCGCGATGCGCGCGCTCTCGCCCGTCTTGCGCGTCAGCACCCGCAGATGGCCCTGGTCGTTGAACGCGCGAGCCGTGTCGTACGCGTGATAGGCGATGAAGCGGCCGTCGGGCGAATAGCAGGGATGCTCGTCGGAGAGGCCGCTCGTTTTGGTCAGGTTCCGCGCGCGCCGCGTCGCGAGGTCGACGACGACCACGTCGCAGCGATCCATCATGCCGGGCTCGGGCTGCGGATCGATCGTGAGCGCGATCTCGCGGCCGTCGGGCGCGATGTCGTAGTGCTCGGCGGACGGCTCCCACGGCTGCAGCGCGAGGTCGGTGCCCGCGAGCAGATCCTCGCAGCGCCCTGTCGCCACGTCGCACGCGAACACGTGCGGCTCGCGGCCGTCGGTCAACCAGTGATCCCAGTACCGATACTCCGCCCGCTCGGTCAGGTGTGCCTTGACCTTCGCGTCCTTTTTCTCGCGATAGCGCCTGGCTTGCGCGGACTCGCTCGAAAGATCGGGCCAGACCCACGAGACGAACGCTATCCGCTTGCCATCCGGGAACCACTTGATCGCGCTCGCGCCCGTCGCGAGCTTCGTGAGCCGCTCGGCTTCACCGCCGTCGGGCGCGATCAGGTAGATCTGCGGCTCGACGTCGTCGCCGCGCTTCGCGGTGAATGCGATGCGCGCGCCATCCGGCGAAAAGCGCGGGTCGCTGTCCTTGTCGCCCGCCGTCAGCCGCCGCGGCTTCGACGCGATCCGCGCCTTGGTCCCGCAACCGGTCGGATAGAGCCACAACTCGGTCGTGCCCACGTTGCGATCCATCGCGTACGTCGTGACGGGCGCGCATGCGAGGCGGCCGTCGGGCGATAGCGACGGCGTCCCGATCCGCTTCACCGCCCACAGCGCGCCGGCGTCGAACGGCGGCTTGGCGGTCTTCGATTTCGCGCGAACCTGTGGCATCGGGACGGTTCTCTCGGAGTAGAATTGAAGGCGCGATTGTAGTGGCAGTGCGCGAAGGCGCATCGGCCGACCGCACACGCGTCATCCCCGATCGAACACACCCGCCGCGAACGTCGCGTCCACCCCGCGTCGCCAGCCGAATGCAATACCGTCGTCTCGGCCGCTCCGGCCTCAAGGTCAGTGAACTGTCGTTCGGTTCGTGGGTGACCTATGGCAACCAGTTGAACGACAGCCTCGCGCGCGAATGCATGGCGGCGGCGCACGACGCCGGCGTGAACTTCTTCGACAACGCGGAGGTATACGCGAAGGGCCGCTCCGAATCGATCATGGGCGACGCGTTGAAGAAGCTCGGCTGGCGCCGTTCGTCCTACATCGTGTCGACCAAGTTCTTCTGGGGCCTCTACGACGGCCCCAACGAGAAGAACACGCTGAACCGCAAGTATCTGCTGCAGGCGATCGACGGATCGCTGGCGCGGCTCGGACTCGATTACGTCGACGTCGTGTTCTGTCATCGCCCCGACCCCGAAAGCCCGATCGAGGAGACGGTTTGGGCGATGCACGACATGATCGCGTCGGGAAAGGCGACGTACTGGGGAACGTCGGAATGGAGCGCGGCCGAGATCGCGATGGCGTGCGAGATCGCCGAGCGGCATCATCTGCGCAAGCCCGTCACCGAACAGCCGCAATACAATCTGCTGCATCGCGAGCGCGTCGAAACCGAGTACGCGCGGCTCTATGCCGACTACGGCATCGGCGCGACGACGTGGAGTCCGCTCGCGTCGGGACTCTTGTCGGGCAAGTACAACGCCGGCGTGCCGCCCGATTCACGTGCGGCGATCAAGGGCTTCGAGTGGCTCGCCGACCGCATGCTCGAACCCGCGCGGCTCGCCAAGGTCCAATCGCTCGTTCCGATCGCGCAAGAGCTCGGTTGTACGCTCTCCCAGATGGCCATCGCCTGGTGCCTCAAGAATCCGCACGTGTCGACCGTGATCACCGGCGCGAGCCGGCCGGCGCAGGTCGTCGAGAACATGAAGGCGCAGGACGTCGTCGCGCAGCTCACACCCGACGTAATGGCGAGGATCGATGCCGCCGTCGCAAGCTGAGCCCGATGCACCGCGCGCTCGCCCACGACGCTCCCGGCCCGCATGATTCCGGCTCACGCACCAACGCGACGTCGCCGTTCGCTCGGCCGGGGTAGCCGCGTGAGTCCGCTCGACTCTTGGGCCGAGGAGCAGCGCTCCGCGTATCTCTACCGCGCGTGCGCCGACGCCGAGAACGGCACGGTGCGCGCCGAGCTGTTCCGCAGGCTCGCGGGCGAAGCCGAGGCGCAGGCCGCGATCTGGCGCGCGCAACTGACCGCCCGCGGCTACCCGGCGCCGGGCCCTTTCGTCCCCGACACGCGTACGCGGATCGTCGCCAATCTCGTGCAGTGGCTCGGCCCGCGACGGTTGCGCAACGTGCTGGCGGCGATGAAGGTGCGCGGCATGGCGGTCTACGGCGGCGGCGCGCCCGGCGACTCCACGCACGCGGCGCCGGCGCCGGGCGCGCTGCTCGAACGCCGGCATCGGGGGCTCGGCGGCAGCGGCAACCTGCGCGCCGCCGTGTTCGGCGTCAACGACGGTCTCGTCTCCAACGCCGGCCTGATCCTCGGCGTCGCGGGCGCGACGAGCGACGTGCGGATGATCGTGTTGTCCGGCGTGGCGGGCATGGCGGCGGGCGCCTTCGCGATGGCGGCCGGCGAATACGTGTCGGTCAAGTCGCAGCGCGAGCTCTACGAGTACCAGATCGCGCTGGAGCGCGACGAGCTCGCACAGTATCCCGAGGCCGAGGCGCAGGAGCTCGCGCTGATCTACGCGGCGAAAGGCCTGCCCGTCAAGCAGGCCGACCGGCTCGCCAGGCGCCTGGTCGCCGATCCCGAGAACGCACTCGACACGCTCGCGCGCGAGGAGCTCGGCTTGAACCCTGCCCAGCTGGGCTCCCCGCTCGGGGCCGCGGTCAGCTCGTTCTGCGCGTTCGCCGGCGGTGCGCTCGTCCCGCTGCTGCCGTTCCTGCTCCACTCGGGGCCGAATCCGCTGGGCTGGATGATCGGCCTCGCCGCCGTCGGTCTCTTTTCCGCCGGCGCCGTCCTCTCGCTCTTCACCGGGCGCAACGGCGTCTATTCGGGTGCGCGAATGCTGGTGCTCGGCGCGATGGCCGGCGCCATCACGTTCGCGATCGGACACCTGCTCGGCGTGGCCGCTGGCTGAGATCGCCTTTCCGCGACGAAAAGGCAAAAAAAAGCCGCAAGCGTCACCGATTGCGGCCTGGCAGTTTCGGACGGGTGGACAGGAGGTGCGCCCGACCGGAGTTCGGCTGTGGGGGTCGCTAGGAAGCCTTCATGCAGTCGCTGCGGGCCTTGTTCGCCTCGTCCTTGCTCATGCCCTTCGTCTTCGCGTTGCACTCGGCCATCTTGCTCTTCGACGTCGTCTCGGCGCTAGCCGGCTTGGCTTTCAGGCATTGATTGACGAAGCTCTGGCGATCCTTGCCTTCGAGCTTCTTGTCGCCGGCCTGCTTCTGGCAGTCGGCCATCTTGGTGTTCTGCTTGTTCTCGGCCGCAACCGCGGGCATCGCGACGGCGGCGGCGAGGGACAATACGAGGAGCGGCACGAGCTTGTTCATGAGGACTCCGAGCGGGTGGTTTCGAAGGAGTTGCGTTGGAAACTGCATCGACGACTCTCGAGGCAGTCTACGGCAAGCCTAACGCACGAGGCAACGAATTCGCTGACCGCCAAACGGCCGATGTTGCGCAGCGGCACTCTTGCAGTGCAACATGGCAGGCTCCCCGTGCGCGCCGGCGTGCGCACGGGAGCGCGCCATCATTCATAACTCTTTGACCCAGCAGGAAAAGCGGCATTCATGATCCTCGTCCTCGAACCGAACGTCCAGCCGGAAAGCGTCGATTACCGGATCCTCACGGGTCAGCTCGAGCGGCTCCCCAACATCCGCTTCCGCGTCCACCGGGAAGTCGGCAGCGAAGTGACGCTGACCGAGATCTACCTGATCGGCAACACCGGCGCGCTGACGATCGAGCAGATGCAGGTGCTGCCATGCGTGGCGAAGGTCGTGCGCGTGTCCGAGCCGTACCGGGTGCTCGGGCGCCACAGTCAGGGCGACGATCGGGCATCGTCGTTCGAGTACAACGGCGTGCGTTTCGGCCAGGACAACCTCAACGTGTTCGCCGGCCTCTGCGCCGTCGATTCGCGGGAGTCGGTCGAGGCGATGATGAGGGCGCTGCGCGACAACGGTCAGGTTTGCACGCGGATGGGCGCGTACAAGCCGCGCACGTCGCCGTACGCGTTCCAGGGCTTCGGCGCGTCGTGCCTGCCGTATGTGTTCGAGCTCGCCGGCAAGTACGGCATCCGCGTGATCTCCATGGAGGTCACGCACGAGTCGCACGTCGACGAGATCCGCAACGCGCTCGAGGCGACCGGCAACGCGACCGGCGTGATGCTGCAGATCGGGACGCGCAACACGCAGAACTTCGAGCTGCTGAAGCAGGTGGGCCGCCAGCAGCAGTTCCCGGTGCTGATCAAGCGTGGCTTCGGCATCACGCTCGACGAGTCGCTGAACGCGGCCGAGTACCTTGCCACCGAAGGCAATCGCAAGATCGTCTTCTGCCTGCGGGGCATGCACACGAACATGGGCGATCCGCACCGCAACCTCGTCGACTTCGCGCACGTGCCCGTCGTCAAGCGCTTGACACGGATGCCGGTCGCCATCGATCCGTCGCACTCGGTCGGCTCGCGTGCGCGCGCACCGGACGGGCTGCTCGACGTCTTCCACGTCGCCGCGCAAGGCGTGCTGGCCGGCGGGAACATGGTGCTCGTCGATTTCCACCCCGAGCCCAAGAAGGCGCTGGTCGACGGACCGCAGGCGCTTCTGGTCTCCGAGCTCCCGCACTTCCTCGCCGACCTCGCGATCGCGCGCGAGGCCTACGAGAAGCGCGCGCGCCTCGCGCGGGAGCATCCGCTCGTCAAATAGCCGCGGGACCCGTGTCGCAGGCGAAGCGGCGCCCTCCTCGTGCATCGCAGCGCGTTGCCCGCGATGCGACGGGGCTTGCGTATCGCGCGCCTCGCTGGCTCGCCGGCGGCCACGCGCAGACGATCTGGCCGTATCGTCTTCCGCGCGCGAAGGTGCCGTTGCGCCGCGAGCGCGTCGACGCGCCGGACGGCGACTTCTGGGAGTTCGACTGGCTCGACGTCGACGCAGCGCCCGGTGCCCCGCTCGTCGTCCTCTTCCATGGCCTCGAGGGCGGATCGACGTCGCACTACGCCCGGGCGATGCTGACCCATTTGCGCGCGCGCCGCTATCGCGGCGTCGTGCCGCACTTTCGCGGTTGCGGCGGCACCCCGAACCGGCTGCCGCGCGCGTATCACTCGGGCGACTTCGAGGACATCGGGGCGATGCTCGCGACGATCCGCGCGCGCGTCGATGTTCACACGCGCATCTATGCGGTCGGCGTCTCGCTTGGCGGAAGCGCGCTTTTGAACTGGCTCGGACGCGAGGAGGTGCGCGCCGCGGACTACGTGACGGCCGCTGCCGCCGTGTCCGCCCCGCTCGACCTGATGGCGGCCGGCCTCGCGATCGACCGCGGCGTCAACCGCATCTACGCCAAGCATTTCCTGTCGACGCTGAAGCCGAAGTCGCTCGCGATGGCGGCGCGCTTCCCCGGCGTGCTCGATACGAGGCGCATCCGGCGTGCGCGCACGCTCTTCGAGTTCGACGACGCGGTCACGGCCCCGCTGCACGGCTTCGCCGGCACCCGCGATTACTGGACGCGAGCATCGTCGAAACGTTGGCTCGCGACCATCCGCGTGCCGACGCTCGTCCTCAATGCGCGAAACGACCCGTTCATTCCCGCGTCGTCGCTGCCGGGCCCCGCGGAGGTGAGCAGCGCGGTCACGCTCGAGCAGCCGCGAAGCGGCGGGCACGCGGGGTTCGCCCGCGGGCCGTTTCCGGGCAACGTGCGCTGGCTCCCCGAGCGGTTGCTAAACTACTTCGCAGCGGTCGACACCGCCGCCGGCGCACCCCTCCGCTGACCATTCCCGCCAGGAAGGCTCCCATGCTGCCCGCCGAAATCTTCAAGGCCTACGACATTCGTGGCATCGTCGACAGGACACTCACCGTCGACGGCGTGCGCCTGATCGGCCAGGGTCTCGGCACGCTTGCGCGTCAGGCGCAACGCAATGCGATCGTCGTCGGGCGCGACGGGCGCCTTTCGGGGCCGAAGCTTTCCGCGGCGCTCGGCGAGGGCATCCGCGCCGCCGGCGTCGACGTGATCGACATCGGCATGGTGACGACGCCGATCACGTATTTCGCGGCGCACCACCTCGGCACGCAGTGCAGCGTCGCGGTGACGGGCAGCCACAATCCGCCCGATTACAACGGCCTCAAGATGGTCATCGACGGCAAGACGCTGTCGGGCGACGACATCCAGGCGCTTCGCACGCGCATCGAGCGCAGCGACTTCGCCAAGGGCCGGGCGACGATGCGAAGCGAGGACGTCGCGCAAGCGTATTTCGGTCGCGTTGCCGGGGACGTGCGGCTCGCGCGGCCGATGCGCCTCGCGGTCGATTGCGGCAACGGTGTCGCCGGCGCCTTCGCGCCGGCGCTCTACCGCCGCCTCGGGTGCGAGGTAGTCGAACTCTTCTGCGAAGTCGACGGCCGCTTCCCGAACCATCATCCCGATCCCTCCCAGCCGAAGAATCTCGAGGATTTGAAGCGGCGGCTTCGCGACGGCGATTGCGAACTCGGGCTTGCGTTCGATGGCGACGGCGACCGTCTCGGCGTCGTCACCCCGCAAGGACACGTGATCTATGCGGACCGCCAGCTGATGCTGTTCGCCGCGGACGTGCTGACGCGCGTTCCCGGCGCGAAGGTCATTTACGACGTCAAGTCGACACGCAACCTGAAGCCGTGGATCGAGCGCCACGGCGGCGTGCCGATGCTGTGGAAGACCGGGCATTCGCTGATCAAGTCGAAGATGAAGGAAGTCGGCGCGGCGCTCGCCGGCGAGATGAGCGGTCACACGTTCTTCGGCGAGCGGTGGTACGGCTTCGACGACGGGCTCTACGCCGGCGCGCGGCTGCTCGAGATTTTGTCGCGCCATGCGAATCCGGCCGGCGTGCTCGACGCGCTGCCCGACGCGATCTCGACGCCCGAGCTGCAGATCGCGTGCACCGAAGGCGAACAGCACGCGCTGATCGCACGGCTTTCCGAGGTGGCCGAATTTCCGGGTGCCGACGACGTGATCCGAATCGACGGACTGCGCGTCGAATACCCCGACGGCTTCGGCCTTGCGCGCGCATCGAACACGACCCCGGTGATCGTGCTGCGCTTCGAGGCCGACGATGCCGCGGTGCTCGCGCGGATCCAGCAAGCGTTCCGCCGCGAGCTCACGAAGGTCAAGCCCGGCATGTCGCTGCCCTTCTGATGCGCGCCCGGCCTCGTTGCCTTCGCATGAGCCGTCGATGCTGACGCTCGCCGACATCGAAGCCGCACGCGAGCGCATCCGCGGGGGCATCTACGAGTCGCCCTGCGTCGAGTCGATTCCGCTGTCGCAACTCACCGGCGCGCACATCTACTGCAAGCTCGACTATCTGCAGCGCACCGGCAGCTTCAAGGAGCGCGGCGCGCGCAACGCGCTCCTGCAATTGTCGGCGGCGCAGCGCGAGCGCGGCGTCATCGCCGCATCGGCGGGCAACCACGCGCTCGGCGTCGCGTACCACAGCGCACTGCTCGGCATTCCGGTCACCGTCGTGATGCCGAAGTTCGCGCCGCTCATCAAGGTCGCGAACTGCCGGCAACTCGGCGCGAACGTCGTGCTGCACGGCGTGGACCTGTCGCAGGCGCGCGAGCAGGCCGAGGCGATCGCGGCGCGCGAGGGCTTCACGTTCATCCACCCGTTCGACAACGCCCACGTGATGGCCGGACAGGGGACGATCGCGCTCGAGATCCTCCAGCAGACGCCCGACGTGCAGGCGATCGTCGCCCCCGTCGGTGGCGGAGGCCTGCTGGCCGGGATCGGCACCGTCGTCGAGGCGCGCAAGCCGGACGTTCTCGTCGTGGGGGTCGAGCCGATCCACGCCGCCTGCCTGACTGCGGCGCTCGCGGCGGGTCATCCCGTTCCCGTCACGCTGTCGTCGACGCTCGCGGACGGACTCGCCGTCAAGCAGGCCGGAGGGCTCGCGTTCGAGGTCTTGCGGCGCGTCGTCGACCAGGTGGTGACCGTCGACGAGGCGTCCATCGCGCTTTCGGTGCTGCGTCTGATCGAGCTCGAGAAGAGCGTCGTCGAGGGCGCCGGCGCCGCGCCGCTCGCCGCCTTCCTCGCCGGCAAGGTCGACACGCTGAAGGGCAGGAACGTCGTGCTGGTGTTATGCGGCGGCAACATCGACCTCACGATGCTCGACCGCGTGATCGAGATCGGGCTCGTCGCCGACGGCCGGCTGTCGCGGTTCACCGCGTCGATCAGCGATCGTCCCGGCGGCCTCGCGCGACTCGCCGAGGTGATCGCGTCGACCGGCGCATCGATCAAGGAAATCGTCCACGACCGCGCGTTCTCGGGGCCCGACCTGTCCGAGGTGCGTGTCGTCTGCGTCGTCGAGACGACCGGGCACGAGCACGTTGCCGAGTTGCACCGCACGCTTGCGAACGCCGGGGTGAAGATCGTCGGTGCGACGGCGGACAGCGCCCTGCCGACCGGAACGGCCGCACTATAATCGGGCGGTACTGCCATGAGAATGCAGGCAGCCTCGCAGTGGGTGAGGCTCGCATTCGGAGGAGGATGCATGCTCTTGCCACGTCGTCGTAGCGCCCTGCGCGTTCTGCTCGTCGCTGCAGCCATCGCTGCGGCTCCGCTCGCCCTCGCGGCGGGCACCTTCGTCAACGTGCTGACCGGCGGCACGAGCGGGGTCTATTACCCGTTGGGCGTCGCGCTCGCCAACGTGATCGGCAAGGCGATGCCGACCGTCAAGACTTCCGTGCAGGCGACGAAGGCATCGGTCGAGAACCTGAACCTCCTGCAGGCCGGACGAGGCGAGATCGCGTTCACGCTCGGCGACTCGCTGTCGGATGCCTGGAAGGGCAACGAGGAGGCCGGCTTCAAGCAGCCGCTCAAGAAGCTGCGCGGGATCGCGGCGATTTATCCGAACTACATCCAGATCGTCGCGCGGGCGGACGCGGGCATCAAGACGCTCGGCGATCTCAAAGGCAAGAAGATCTCTGTGGGCGCACCGAAGTCCGGGACCGAGCTCAACGCGCGCGCGGTGCTGCACGCGGCAGGCATCGAGTACAAGGACTTCTCGAAGGTCGAATACCTGCCGTTCGGCGAATCGGTCGAGCTCATGAAGAACCGGCAGATCGACGTGACGCTGCAGTCGGCCGGCCTCGGCGTGTCGTCGCTGCGCGATCTCGCCTCATCGGTGCCGATCGTCGTCGTGCCGATTCCCGAGGACGTGATCAGGAAGATTAACGATCCCGCGTACATCCACGCGACGATTCCCGCCGACACGTACAACGGCCAGTCGGCGGACGTCAGCACGGCCGCCGTGCAGAACTTCCTGGTCACGCACGATGGCGTGAGCGACGAGATCGTCTACGGGATGACGAAGGCGCTGTGGACGAACCTCGACCAGCTCGTCGCCGCACACGCCGCCGCGAAAGCGATCGACATCCACAAGGCGCTGCAGGGGATGCCGATCCCGTTGCATCCGGGCGCCGAGAAATACTACAAGGAAGCCGGTATCCTCAAGTGACGGAAGCGACGCGCGAGCTCGCGAAGCCCGACGCTGCCGAATTCGACGAGACCGGCGCGAAGCGCGCGCTTTCCGGCTGGAACGCGCGCATCGTCGCCGCCGTCGCGCTGGCCTTCTCGACCTACCAGCTCGTCGTTGCGGCGTATGCGCCGCTGTCGAGCCTGCCAACGCGCTCGATCCACGTCGGCTTCCTGCTGGCGCTCGCGTTCCTGATCCATCCGGTCGCCGGCTGGGCCGACAAGCACAGGATCGCCTGGTACGACGCGCTGATCGCCTGCGGCGCGTTCGCGCTCGGCCTGTATCACCTCGTCTTCGAAGCCGACCTCATCCAGCGCGCCGGCGACCCGAGCGTCACGGATCTCGTCGTCGGCACGATCTTCATCGTGCTGCTGTTCGAGGCCGCGCGGCGCACGCTCGGAATGGCGCTGCCGATCATCTGCGCCGTCTTTCTCGCTTATGGCCTGTTCGGCCAGTATCTGCCCCTCGTGATCGCGCACCGCGGCTACGGCATCGACCAGATCATCGGTCAGCTCTTCCTCGGCGTCGAAGGGATCTTCGGCATCCCGACGCTCGTGTCGGCGACGTACATCTTCCTGTTCATCCTGTTCGGCAGCTTCCTCGAGCATGCCGGCATGATCAATCTGTTCAACAGCATCGCCCTCGGCTTCGTCGGCCATGCGCGCGGCGGCCCCGCGAAGGTCGCCGTCATCTCGTCGGGCATGATGGGAACGATCTCGGGATCGGGCGTCGCGAACGTGCTGACGGTGGGGCAGTTCACGATCCCGCTGATGAAGCGCTTCGGCTATTCGTCGGTGTTCGCGGGCGCCGTCGAAGCGACGTCGAGCATGGGCGGCCAGATCATGCCGCCGGTCATGGGCGCGGTGGCGTTCATCATGGCGGAGACGCTGAACGTTCCGTACGTGACGATCGTGAAGGCCGCGGTCGTGCCGGCGATCCTCTATTACGCGACGGCATTCTGGATGGTGCACCTCGAGGCGGGCCGGCAAAATCTGCTCGGACTGCCCCGATCGGAATGCCCGAACCCGTGGCTCGCGATCCGGCGCAACTGGTACCTGATGCTGCCGCTCGTCGTGCTCGTGTACATGCTCTTCGACGGCTTTACGCCGATGTTCGCGGGCCTCGTCGGGCTCGCCCTCACCGCGACGCTGATCCTCGGCGCCGCGATCGCCGCCCGTGCGGGGCCCATGGCCTTTCGCTATGCGTTCTGGATCGCGCTCGGTGTCGGTCTCGGCGCGTACCTGCGCTACGGCTTCGATCGCTTCGGCGTCACGCCGATCCTGCTCGTCATCGCAGCGCTCGTCGCAATCGTCTTCGCGCTGCGCGGGCGCGACACGCTCGCGACGATGCGGCAGAGCCTGATCGACGGGGCCCGGCAGGCGATCTCCGTCGGACTCGCGTGCGCGATCGTCGGCGTCATCATCGGCGTCCTCACGCTGACCGGCGCTGCGTCGAATTTCGCCGAGTTCGTGCTGCACGTCGGCAGCCAGAGTCTGTTCCTGTCGCTGGTGCTGACAATGGTCGTGTGCCTGATCCTCGGCATGGGCATTCCGACGATCCCGAACTACATCATCACCAGCGCGATCGCCGCACCGGCGCTGCTGAAGCTCAACGTGCCGCTGATCGTGTCGCACATGTTCGTGTTCTATTTCGGCATCATGGCGGACCTGACGCCGCCGGTCGCGCTCGCCGCGTTCGCCGCCGCCTCGATCGCCAAGGGGCCGCCGATGAAGATCGGCTGGAAGGCGACGCACATCGCCATCGCGGGCTTCGTGATCCCCTACATGGCGGTCTACGATCCTTCGCTGATGCTGCAATCGACGCCCGGCTCGCACCTGCTCATCGCCGCGCCGTACGTCATCGTCAAGACGATCATCGCGATCGGCCTGTGGGGTGGTGCGTCGATCGGCTACTTCCTGCGCGGACCGCTGTCCTGGCCCGAGCGCGTCATCGCGTTCGCGGCCGCATCGTTCCTCGTCGCCGCGCCTTCGTGGACCGACCAGGTCGGCTTCGTCGCAAGCGCGCTGTTCGTCGCCTGGCACCTGTGGCGCACGCGGGGCGCCGGCGCCACGGTCAAGGCCGGCGCCTGATCCCTTTCCGTTGAACGCGGCCTGCCTGTTCGTCGCAGGGGCGCTGCGCGTGGTCGTCCCCGCGCACGACTTCACCGTCGCATGGATGCACTCGGTTGCCAGGACCGCTTGGGAAGAGCACTACCGTGTCGAGGGCTCCGGCCTTAGACTGGTGCAGGCGCGCATCCAGGGGTCCGGCGCCGGCATGGAGCCGCCACCGGACGCGCAATTCCGGGAGGGATGGTGGACGTGGCGACCCTCGCTCGCGCCGTTGCCGGAAATCCGTCTCACGCTGTCTTCGTTCACGCGCGACTACGATCTTTGCTGGGACGGGCGCTGTCGTCGACTTTCCCGCCTCGTTGCGCCGCGCCATTCGCACGCGCGCGCGAAGGATCCTCCGATCGCGGAGGGAACCGTCGTCGAAATCCGCGCCTGCGCCCAACGTCATGAATGACCGTCTCGCGTCGCGGCGTCGCGGCGGACGTCGGCACCCGCGAACGGTGCGAGCGGCGTTGCTCAGCCCGCGGCGAGCAGGTCGGGCGTGAGCGGCGGCCGTCGCTCGATCGCGCTCATGTGCAGCGTCAGCGCGTCGAGCCGCCGGTCGAGGAAGAAATTGCGCAGCGTCCGCGCAATCGTGCGGAACGCGAGCGACTCCCAGGGAATCTCGCTTTCGTCGAAAAGGCGCACCTCGAGGCTCTCCGGACCGGGACGGTAGTCGCGATCGAGCAGCTGCGCGCGGAACATCATGTAGAGCTGGTTGATCTGCGGAAGGCTGATCACGGCGTAGAGGTCGTCGATGGCGACGCGCGCACCCGCCTCCTCCAGCGTCTCGCGCAGCGCGCCGGCGACGAGCGTCTCGCCGTTTTCGAGGAAACCTGCGGGCAGCGTCCACAGCCCGTAGCGCGGCTCGATCGCACGACGGCATAGCAGGATCCGCTGTTCCCATTGCGGCAGGCAGCCGACGACGACCTTCGGATTCTGATAGTGGATCGTGCCGCAGTCGGCGCAGACGTGACGCGGCAACGTGTCGCCGTCGGGCACGCGCAGCTCGATCCGCGGCGAGCCGCATGCGCTGCAGAACTTCATGCAGGCCGCTGCGACGGCCTCACAGCCGCAGGAAGTTGTCGCGGTAGAAACGAAGCTCGGCGATCGACTCGCGCACGTCGGCGAGCGCCTCGTGGCGGCCCTCCTTCGGTATGCCCTTCGCGAGTTCCGGCTTCCAGCGCCGCGCGAGCTCCTTGAGCGTCGAGACGTCGAGATTGCGATAGTGGAACCAGTCCTCCAGCGACGGCATGAACCGCGCGAGGAAGCGGCGGTCCTGGCAGATCGAATTGCCGCACATCGGCGACAGCTTCGCCGGTACGTGTTCGCGCAGGAACGCGAGCGCGCCCTGCTCGACCTCCTGCTCCGTCGCCGTCGACGCGCGGACCTTGTCGACGAGCCCCGAGCGCGCGTGCGTCGCGCGGTTCCACGAATCCATGTTGTCGAGGACTCCGTCGTCCTGATGAACGACCCAGACCGGCGCCTCGGCGACGGTCTCGAGTGCGTGGTCGGTGACGACGAGCGCGATTTCGAGGATGCGGTCGGCGTCGGGCCGCAGGCCCGACATTTCGAGGTCGATCCAGATGAGCCGGTTCGGGTCTTGCGGCATGTCGAACGCGTAAAATGAGCGTTCCATTGTACGTGAGCGCGGCGTGCGAGCCGTTCGCCGCGCAACTGCCGTGACGCCGTCCGCATTCGCCGCCATCTTCGTCGTCGCCGTCGCC
>DATIEN010000138.1:0-22380 GCA_035455705.1 Casimicrobiaceae bacterium
CGTACGACGAGTTTCCTCCGCAGCGCTGCATCCTCGAACAGATGGTGATCGACGCGGCGGACGCGGTCGTCGCCGAGTGTCCGCAGGACGAGCTCGATCTCGCGCGCCACTATCGAACGTCGGGCGAGCGGGTGCGAATGATCCCGTGCGGCTTCGATCCCGACGAGCTCGCACCGGTGAGCCGCGTGGACGCGCGCGCGCATCTCGGGCTGCCGGCGGAGGGCCCGATCGTGTTGCAGCTCGGCCGCATGGTGCCGCGCAAAGGCATCGACACGGTGATTCGCGCGCTGGGCGTGCTCGAGCGCCGTTACCGGCTCTCGCCGCTGCTTTTGATCGTCGGTGGCGAATCGCCGACGCCCGATCCTGCTCTGACACCGGAAATCGGACGGCTGCAGCGCATCGCCGCCATGGAAGGCGTCGCCTCGCACGTGCAGTTCGTCGGCCGGCGCCCGCGCAACGAACTGCGCTACTTCTACAGCGCCGCCGACGTGTTCGTGACGATGCCGTGGTACGAGCCGTTCGGCATCACGCCGGTCGAGGCGATGGCGTGCGGCGTTCCGGTGATCGGCGCACGCGTCGGCGGCATCCAGTACTCGGTGGAGGACGGTCGCACCGGCTTTCTCGTCGACGCGAAGAACGCCGACGCGCTCGCGCGCCGCCTTGCGCACGTATTCAGCGACCCGTCGATCCCGCGCCTGCTCGGCAAGCGGGCCCGACGGCGCGCCTGCGAGCGCTTCACCTGGCAGCAGGTCTCGCACGCACTCGCCGATCTCTATGCGGAGGTCGCCACGAATGCCTCGTCGTCGCGACCCGCCCTTGCGCAAGGCATACGTTGAAACGTGAAATTGGATAACGATCTCGAACGAAAGGTCGTGCTCGTCACGGGCGGCGCGCAGGGACTCGGCGCTGCGATCGTCGGCGAGCTCGCGCAGGCCGGTGCCAACGTCTTCGCTGCCGATCGCAGCGAGCGCATCGAAAGTGTCGCGGCCTCGTTCACCGGCG
This sequence comes from Casimicrobiaceae bacterium, assembly GCA_035455705.1. Taxonomy (GTDB): domain Bacteria; phylum Pseudomonadota; class Gammaproteobacteria; order Burkholderiales; family Casimicrobiaceae; genus VBCG01. The sequence continues at coordinate 1,003 of DATIEN010000138.1, forward strand.
AAGGCGCGCGCGTCTATGCGTTGCGCGGCGACGTCGGCCACGAGGAGGACGTGCAGCGCTTCGTCGACGAGGCGAAGCGGCGCTTCGGACGCCTCGACGCGGTCGTCAACAACGCGGGCATCGACCGCACGACCGGCGTCGACGAGCTTTCGATCGCCGACTGGGACGCGATCATCCGCACGAACCTGCGCGGTCCGTTCCTGCTGTCGAAGCTCGCATTGCCCCTTCTGCGCGAAAGCCGCGGCGACATCGTCAACGTCGCGTCGACGGCGGCCAAGCGCGGCTGGCCGAACGCGAGCGCCTACCACGCGAGCAAGTGGGGATTGCTCGGGCTCTCCTACGCGATGCATGCGGAGTTCCGCGCGCATCAGGTGCGCGTCACGGCGGTCATCGCCGGCGGCATGCGCACGCCGTTCCTGCTCGAGCGCTTTCCGGACCTCGATCCGTCGAAGCTGCAGGATCCGCGCGACGTCGCGCGTGCCGTGCGCTTCGCGCTGACGCAGCCGCGCGAATCGGTCGTCGCCGAGATCACGGTGCTCCCGGTGCAGGAAACGTCATGGCCGTGAACCTGCAGGCCGAACCCGCGCTGTCGTGGCCGATGCGTGCGGCGACGAGTCCGGAAGCGTGGAGAGAGGGCGAGCCGCGGAAGGCGGTCTTCGTCGACAAGGACGGCACGCTCGTGCACGACGTCCCGTACAACGTCGATCCCGACCGGATCGTGCTGATACCGGGGGTCGGCGAGTCGCTGCGCCGGTTGCAGGATGCGGGTTTCCTGCTCTTCGTCGTCTCCAACCAGCCCGGCGTCGCACTCGGGCGCTTCCCGGCGAGTGCGCTCCGCGGTGTAGAGGCGCGGCTCGACGAGCTGGTGGGGCGCCATGGGGTCGTGTTCACCGGGTATTGCTGGTGCCCCCATCCGCCGGTCGGCGTTCGCAACGCCGTCGTGTGCACGTGCCGCAAGCCGCGCCCGGGGATGCTGCTCGACGCGGCGGCGACGCACGGCGTCGCGCTCGAACGCTCGTGGATGGTCGGCGACATCCTCGACGACATCGAGGCGGGCAATCGCGCCGGCTGCCGCACGATCCTCGTCGATCGCGGCGGCGAGACGCGCTGGCGCGCGGGCCGCGTGCGCACGCCGAACGCGATCGTCTACCAGTTCGCGGATGCCGCCGCCATGATCCTCGACGGCACGCGCGATGGCGCGAAAGGACGCCCGCGCGTCGCGCCGGCGTAGCGCTATGAATGCCGCCTGGCACAGCGCGCGTTCGATCCTCGGCGTGCGCCTCGACGGCATCGGCGACCTGTTGATGACGACGCCTGCGCTGCGCGCACTCAAGGAGGCGCGCGCGGAGCGGACGCTGACGCTGCTCACCTCGCCTGCCGCAGCAGACGCCGCACGCGAATTGCCGTTCGTCGACGACGTCATTGCGTTCGTGGCGCCGTGGATGAAATCCGCCGAGAGGTCGCCCGTCGCGCCGCACGAGATGCTGGCGCTCGCCGAGGGGCTTCGCGCGCGCGCATTCGATGCGGCCGTCGTGTTCACGGTGTTCAGCCAGAGCGCCTTGCCGGCCGCGGTGCTGCTGCATCTCGCCGGCATTCCTCGCCGCGCTGCGTATTGCCGCGAGAACCCGTACGCGCTTCTCACCGATTGGCGTCCGGACCCGGATCGCGACGCGCATGCCGGCGTTCGCCACGAGGTGCGCCGGCAGATCGACCTCGTCGAAAGCCTCGGCGTGCACGTGCGCGACACGCGGCTGTCGTTTCCGGTCCGCGACGACGCGCGACGCAGCATGCGCGCCAAGGCGCGCGCGGCCGGCATGAGCGCGCGGCGTCGCTGGCTCGTCGTGCATCCCGGCGCAACCGCCGCGTCGCGGCGTTATCCGGAGGACAAGCTCACCGATGCGGTCGCGGGGCTGCAGGCGACGGGTCGCTTCCAGATCGCGATCGCCGGCGGCGACTGCGATGTCGCGTGCGCGCAGGCGATCGCCGCGAGCGTCGAGGACACCGTGGTGCTCGCCGGCCGGCTCGACCTGCCGGAGCTCGCCGCGCTGATCGACGAAGCCGACATCGTCGTCTGCAACAACTCGGCGCCGGCGCACATCGCGGCCGCCGTCGGCACGCCCGTGGTCGACCTCTATGCGCTCACGAATCCGCAACACACGCCGTGGGGCGTCGAGCATCGCGTGCTGTCGCGCGACGTCGAGTGCAAGTTCTGCCTGAAAAGCATTTGTCCGCTCGGCCACCCGCGCTGCCTCGCCGACGTGTCGCCCGACGAGATCGTGGCCGCCGTCGAGGTTCTGGCGCCGGCCACGGCGAACCGATCCCCGCGCGCCGGCGTTGCCGTCGACGCGGGCGCGCAGCCGTGAAGACACTCGGCATCAACGCCGCCTTCCACGATTCCGCGGCGTGCCTCGTCGACGACGGCCGCGTGATCGCGGCCGCCGAGGAAGAGCGCTTCACGCAGATCAAGCACGGCAAGCGGCCGGTGCCCTTCTCGGCGTGGGAGCTTCCGTATCACGCGATCGACTACTGTCTCGCCGAAGCGGGTGTCGAGATCGACGCGGTCGACCACGTCGCGTACTCGTTCGATCCGGCGCTCTTCGTCAACGGCAGCGGCCTGCCGCCGCAGATCGTGCTGCCGCTCGAGCCGAGCGCCATCCGCGTGCCGCCCGGAAGCGCCGCGTGGGACCCGCTGTTCCTGTCGTACGTCGTCAATGCGCCGCGCCAGCTCGCGGGGGGCGCACCGCACCACCTGCAGCAGCGGCTGCGCTCGAAGGCCGGAGCGCCGCGCTGGTCGTGGCACTTCGTCCCGCACCATCTCGCGCACCAGGCGAGCGCATTCCTCGCCGCGCCGTTCGACGAGTGCGCGGTGCTGACGCTCGACGGTCGCGGCGAGAACACGTCGACGCAATACGGGGTGTTCCGCGGCGCCCGCTACACGCGCCTTGGGGAGGTGCCGCTGCCGCATTCGCTCGGCCTCCTCTACGAGGACGTGACGCGTCACCTGGGCTTCCTGCACTCGTCGGACGAGTACAAGGTGATGGCGCTCGCGTCGTTCGGCACGCGGCGCTTCGTCGACGTCTTTCGCCGGTGCGTACGCTGGCTGGGCGCCGGCCGATACGCGATCGCGCCCGTTCCGTTCGGCGAGCTTTGCGCGCCGCGCTTGCAGGGGGAGCCGTTCCTGCCGGTGCACGCCGACGTTGCGCATGCCGCGCAGCGCGTGCTCGAGGAGACGGTGCTCGAGATCGTCAGGTGGCTGCGCCGCGAGACGGACATGCGCCATCTCGCGATGGCGGGCGGCGTCGCGCTGAACTGCGTGATGAACGGATTCCTGCGCGAGTGCGGCATCTTCGACGACATCTGGGTGCAGCCGGCGGCGGGCGACGCCGGCACCGCGCTCGGCGCGGCGCTGTGGGTCGACCGCGAGGCGCGCGGCGGTGCAGGCGAGCGCGCGTTCCGCATGGAGCACGCGTACCTCGGCCCCGGCTACGACGACGCGGAGATCGAGTCATCGCTGCGTCACGCGCGCGCCTCGTATCGCAGGCCCGACGATCTCGCGCGAACGGTCGCATCCCACCTCGCGCAGAACCGGGTCGTCGGCTGGTTCCAGGGCCGGATGGAGTTCGGCCCGCGCGCGCTCGGCGCGCGCTCGATCCTTGCCTCGCCGCTCGATGCCGGCATGCAGGCGCGGCTGAACGAGCTCAAGGACCGCGAGGACTTCCGGCCCGTCGCGCCGGCGGTGCTGGAGGAAGCCGCCGGCGACTGGTTCGAGAACTGCTCGCGCTCGCCTTTCATGCTGTTCGTGCACCGGGTGCCCTCCGCGCAGCGAACGCGCATCCCCGCGGCGTGCCACGCGGACGGCACCGCGCGGGTGCAGACGGTGTCGCGCAGCACCAGCCCGCTCTACCACGCGCTGATCGAGGCCTTCGGCGAGAGGACCGGCGTTCCCGTCGTCATCAACACGTCGTTCAACACGCGCGGCAAGCCGATCGTGTGCACGCCGCGCGACGCGCTCGAGTGCTTCTTCGCCTCGCCGATCGACGTGCTCGCGATCGGCCCGTACGTGATCGAGAAGGAGGCGCCGTGAACCCGCAGATCTCTGTCGTCATCGCCACCCACGAGCGTCCGCAGCTTCTGCTCCGTTGCGTCGACGCGCTGCTCGCGCAGACGCTGCCGGCCGCGCAATTCGAGATCGTCATCGTCGACGACGGCTCATCGCGTTCGTCGCGCGAGCGGCTGATGGCCGAGCTCTCGTCGCGCCGCTGCCGGCGTGCGCCCACGCTGCGCTTCCTCTGGCTGCCCGAGAACCGCGGCCCGGCGGCGGCACGCAATTGCGGCATTCTCGCGGCGCGCGGCGGCGTCGTCGCGTTCACCGACGACGATACGGTTCCGCTTCCGAACTGGCTCGAGTGCGGCCTCGAGGCGATCCGACACGGCGCCGACGCCGTTGCCGGCGCCGTCGACGTACCGCTTCCCGCGGTGCCGACCGACTACGAGCGCGATGCGGCCGGCCTGTCGAACGCCGGGTTCGTCACGGCGAACTGCTTCGTGCGCCGCGACCTTCTTTGCGCCGTCGGCGGCTTCGATGAGCGCTTCCGCTTCGCGTGGCGCGAGGACACGGACCTCTGCTTCCGGCTTCGCGCAAGCGGCGCGATCGTCCGCGCATCGCATGCCGCGCGCGTGATTCATCCGGTGCGCCCGGCGCGCTGGGGCGTGAGCCTCGCGCAGCAGCGCAAGGTGATGTTCGACGCGCTGCTCTACAAGAAATTTCCGCAGGGCTACCGGCGCTACGTGCGCGCGAGGCCGCCGTGGGATTACTACGCAGCCGTCGGGGCGGGACTTTGCGGGATCGTCAACGCCGTCGCCGGCTTCGCCCCGATCGCGATCGCGAGCTTCGTCGTCTGGCTGGCGATCAGCCTCGACTTCGCGTCGCGGCGTCTCGCCTATACCAGCCACGCGCCGCGGCACGTCGCCGAAATGATCGTGACGTCGCTTCTGATCCCGTGGCTTTCCGTCTACTGGCGCACGCGGGGCGCGCTGCATTTCCGCGTGCCGTTCGTATGACCGCTTCGGCCACGAAGGCACGCGGCATCGCCGCATCTCGTGCGCAGGCGAGCGCGGCGAGCACCGCCGTTTCGCGGCAGCTGAGTGGCGTCGCGGACGATGCGGCGCTGCCGGACGCGCCGCCGTCGCGGCCGCGTCTCGCGGCGCCGCTGCCCCGCTTCGTGCAGATCGAGCCGGTCGGCCAATGCAACCTGCGCTGCCAGATGTGCGCGATCCAGTTCCGCGAGGACGGCCCTCCTCACGGCCCGCTCGCCTTTCTCGCGTTCGACGACTTCAAGCGTCTCGTCGAAGGCTTCGGCGACATCGACGAGCTGCAGCTGCAGGGACTCGGCGAGCCGACGATGCATCCGCGGTTCTTCGAGATGGTGGCGTGGGCGAGCGCCCGCGGCATCCGAGTCTCGACGAACAGCAACCTGACGCTCTGGTCCGAGCGGCGCGCTCGGCAATGCGTCGAAAGCGGGCTCGCGGCGCTGCACGTGAGCCTCGATGCGGCGACCCCCGCGCTCTACGAGCGGATCCGGCGCGGCGCACGCTTCGCGAAAGTGATCCGCAACCTGCGTCGCGTGATGGACGCGCGACGCGCGCTCGCCTCGCCGCTGCACGTTCGCGTCGTCACCGTGCTCATGCGGCAGAACCTGCACGAGCTGCCCGCGCTCGTGCGGCTCGCGAGCGCCGAGGGCGTCGACGACATGTTCGTGCAGTACCTGTGTCACGACTTCGAGGAGACGTCGCTGCCGGACGCGTACCGGCCGATGCGCGACTTCATTCACGACGAGGCGCTGGAAAGCGTTCCGCGCGAAGCGCTTGCGCACGCATTCGACGAGGCCCGCAACGCCGCCGCGGCGTGCGGCGTGCGCCTGCGCCTGCCGCCGCTCGAGCGCCGCGCGCGCCCGGTGGCGATCCCGCGCTGCGACTGGCCATGGCGCGGCGCGTACGTGAGCTTCCGGGGCGACGCGATGCCGTGCTGCATGGTGGGTACGCCCGACCGCGTGAACTTCGGGAACATGCTCGAGGACGGCGTCGCCGACGTCTGGAACGGCGCCGAATACGAGCACTTTCGCGAGCAGCTCGCGAGCGACCGGCCGGCGGCGGTATGCCGCTCGTGCGCGCTCTATCGCGGCGTCTTTTGAAGGGGCGGCATGAACACGATCACCGAACTCGCACCCCGGCGCGCCACGCCGCGCAGGATCGCGGTGTTCCGCGCATTGCAGCTGGGCGACCTGCTTTGTGCCGTACCGGCGCTGCGCGCGGTGCGCAACGGCTTTCCGGACAGCGAGATCACGTTGATCGGGCTGCCGTGGGCGCGCGAGTTCGCGCGCAGGTTTGCGCGGCTCGTCGACCGCTTCGTCGAGTTTCCCGGCTTTCCCGGCTTGCCCGAGCGCGAGCCCGACCTCCCGGCGATCCCCCGCTTCCTGGCCGACGAGCAGGCGGCGTGCTATGACCTCGCGATCCAGATGCACGGTCGCGGGGACCTCACGAATTCGATCGTCGCCGCACTCGGCGCGAAGTCGACCGCCGGCTTTTGTCCCCCCGGAGGACCGTGTCCCGACGCCCTGCGCTTTCTGCCCTGGCCCGAAACGGGGACCGAGATCCATCGCTGCATCGCGCTCACCGATTTCCTCGGCCTGCCGCGCGCCGGCGATCGGCTGGAGTTCCCGCTCGACGACGACGAACTGGCGCAGGCCGACGCGTTGCTCTCCCGGCATTCGCTTGTGCCGCGCCGCTTCGTGTGCATCCACCCGGGAGCCCGACTCTACACGCGTCGCTGGCCGTTCGAATACTTCGCGACCGTCGCGCAGGACGTCGTGCGCCGCGGCTTCCGCATCGTGCTGACCGGCAGCAGCGAGGAGGCGCTGATCACGCGCCGCATCGGTCGCGCGCTGCCCGCCGGCAGCTACGTGGATCTCGCCGGGGAAACCGCGCTCGGCGTGTTCGGCGCGGTGCTGCGTCACGCAAGGCTGCTCGTCGCGAACGACACCGGCGTTTCGCACGTGGCGGCGGCATTGCGCGTGCCGAGCGTCGTCGTCTGCTGCGGTGCGGATCCGCAGCGCTTCGCGCCGCTCGATCACGTGCTGCACGAGGTGCTGCATCACGCGGTCGCGTGCCGGCCCTGCTCGCACGTGCATTGCCCCATCGGCCATCCGTGCGCGCAGAAGCTCGTGCCCGAGCGCGTGCTCCTGCGCGTGCGCGCGCGGCTCGCGCCGAAAAAGCCCGTCGAGCCGCTGCGCCTGCCGCTGCCGCCGGGCGCGACGAACCGGCTCGACGGCGCGACGACGCCGCCCGGGAGCGCGTGAGGAGCCGACGTGCGGCGCTTGCGCATCCTGACGTGGCAGGTGCACGGCAACTACCTCTACTACCTGACGCACGCCCCGCACGAATTCCACGTGCTGTCGAAGCCCGATTGCCCGCCCGGATACGGCGGTCGCAACGGCACGCTGCCGTGGGGCGCGAACGTGCACGACTGCCCGGTGGAAACGGTTCGGCGCGAATCGTTCGACTGCGTGCTGTTCCAGTCGCTCCCCCACTACCGCGACGACCAGCACGAGATCCTGAGCGAGGCGCAGCGCAGGCTGCCGCGGATATACCTCGAGCACGATCCGCCGCTCGCCCATCCGACGAACACCGTGCATCCGGTCGACGATTCGTCGACGCTGATCGTCCACGTCACGCACTACAACGCCTTGATGTGGGACTGTGGCCGGGTGCCGACGCGAGTCGTCGAGCACGGCGTCCGCATCCCCGACGGGGTCGAGTGGAGCGGCGAGCGCGCGAGCGGCGTCGTCGTGATCAACCACCTCGCCCGGCGGGGACGTCGTCTCGGTGCCGACGTGTTCGACGCGTGGCGACGCGAGGTGCCGCTCGAGCTTTACGGCATGGACGCGGTGGCCAGCGGCGGGACGTGCGAGCTTCCCTATGCCGAGCTGCTTCCGGCGATGGCGCGCCATCGCTTCTACGCGCATCCGGTGCGCTACACGAGCCTCGCGCTCGCGCTGTGCGAAGCGATGATGGTCGGACTGCCGATCGTGGGCCTCGCGACCACCGAGCTGCCGCGCATCGTTCGCGACAGCGGCGGCGGATACGCCGACACGGAGCTTTCGCGCCTCGTCGATTTCTCGCGCGAGTTGATCCGCGACCCGGGCCGCGCGCAGGAGCTCGGCTGCAAGGCGCGCAACTACGCGCGCGAGCGCTTCGGCATCGAGCGCTTCGCGCGCGACTGGGACGCGGTCTTCAGGGAGGCAACATCATGAGGAAAGGCCGATGAGGACGGAGCCGAGCCAGCCGCTGCGCGTCCTCGTGACCGGCGGCGCGGGATTCCTGGGCTCGCATCTTTGCGAGCGTCTGCTCGAGGCCGGCCACGACGTGCTGTGCGTCGACAACTTCTACACCGGCACCCGCGCGAACGTCGCGCCGCTCCTTGCACACCCGCGCTTCGAGCTGTTGCGCCACGACATCACGTTTCCGCTCTACGTCGAGGTGGACCGCATCTTCAACCTCGCCTGCCCGGCGTCACCCCGTCATTACCAGCTCGATCCGGTACAGACGACGAAGACCAGCGTGCACGGCGCGATCAACCTGCTCGGCCTCGCGAAGCGGCTGCGTGCCCCGATCCTGCAGGCGTCGACGTCCGAGGTGTACGGCGATCCGGCGCAGCATCCGCAATCCGAGGACTACTGGGGGCACGTGAACCCGATCGGACCGCGTGCGTGCTACGACGAAGGCAAGCGCTGCGCGGAGACGCTCTTCGCCGACTACCGGCGACAGCACGGACTCGATACGCGCATCGCGCGGATCTTCAACACGTACGGCCCGCGCATGCAGCCGGCCGACGGACGCGTCGTCTCCAACTTCATCGTCGCGGCACTGCGCGGCGAGCCGCTCACGATCCAGGGCGACGGCTGGCAGACGCGCGCGTTCTGTTACGTGAGCGATACCGTCGACGCTCTCATGCGGCTCATGGACCTGCCCGATGCCTGTCCGGGACCGGTGAACGTCGGCAACCCGGCCGAGTTCACGGTGCTCGAGCTCGCCGAGCGGGTACGCAAGCTCGCCCGCTCGCGCTCGCCGATCGTCTTCGTGCCGGCCGCGCGCGACGACCCGCGCCAGCGGCGTCCCGACATCTCGCTCGCGAAGAAGCTCCTCGACTGGGAACCGCGCGTCGGCCTGGACGACGGGCTGCGGCTCACGATCGAGTATTTCCGCAGGACGCTGCTCCGCGACGCACCGCCCGGCAGACGTTCGACATCGACCCCCGTCCACCATGCTCCCGGCCCGCGATGACGACGACGCACTTCGCGTGCTCGCCGCGCACGCGGTCGGCGCGCTCGCCGCCGGGATGACTCACAGACCGGTCGTCGCGATGGTCCACGCGATGCGACTGACCGCGGCCACGCGGCGGCGACGCAGGGGAACTAGCTCCGTAGCGGATCGATGCGCGCCTTCATCACGCGCGCCATGTACGCGAGCGCGTCGCGGCGCCACGCATCGTTCTCCGACGCGACGCAATCGCCGGGAATCCACAGCTCGTACTTGCGCAGATACGCGTCGTGCGCCGTGAACATGATGCAGGAATCGGCGGCGAGGCCCGCGAGCACGAGACGGCCCACGCCGAGCTCGTCCAGCAGGAAATCGAGTGGCGTGCCGAAGAACGCGGAATGGCGCGGCTTCAGCACCGAGCGGTCGCCGTGCAAAGGCGCGAGAAGCTTCGCCATCCTCTCCGATGCGCCGCCGCGCCGCTCGCAGTCGGCGACGACGGCCGAGAAGTCGGCTTCCCAGCGGCCGAAGTTGTCGTTGGCGTAGATCACCGGTGCGCGTCGTGCCCGCATCCGCTTCTTGAGTTCCGCCGCACGCGAGGCCGCCCGCACGGCTCGCGGCCCCAGCGATTGGGCGCCGTCGAAATCCAGCGGATTCATGAAGTCGATCAGTAGCAGCGCGGTTCGAGCCTTCGTGGCTCGCTTTTGCGCTCGTGCCTGGGTCGGCATGCCGCCACGCGCGAGCAAGCGCCATGCCCTGACGGCCACACGTGCAACGCGGTGCGCCGGTGTAAGAGTTGCGCGCCGCCGGCGAAAGAATTGCGTGCGCGCGTCAGACGATGGCATTGCGATGTGCCCGTCCGCGCCGGTGTCCGCGCATGGCATGCACGTTGCATCAAGGGTATGATCGAAGCGCCGCCCGACAGGCTTTTTCTCCGGCGACGCGTGCTCCGTTTGCAATCGCGACGGGAGCCCGAGAGATGGATCCCACGTACGCGACGCCACCAAGAACAACACCGATGACCGCCGGAACGCGTTTGTCGATCGCCTGGGAGAACCTGCAGGCGCTCGTCCAGGACCACGCGCTGCTCGCCATCCTCGAGGTGCAGCGCGCCGGCGTGTCGTTCGTCAAGATCGTCATCGCGGGGATCGTGATCTCGATTCTCGTCATATCGGCGTGGATGGCCCTCGTCGCCGCGGCGATCGCGTTCGCGGTCGGCCAGGGTGCGAACTGGGCCGTTGCGATCCTCGTCGCCGCGTTCGTGAACCTCGCCGTGGCCGCCGGGCTCGCGCTATGGGCGAAGAGCCAGCTGCCCGATCTTTTGTTCTCGGCGACGATGCGGCAATTGCGCAGGGACGTGCCGCGGAGGAACGAGGATGAGCCGCAGCGATAAGTCGCTCGACGAGCAGATCGCCGAGGTCGAGGAGCGCCTCGCCCGTCGCCGCGCGGAACTGCGTCTTCTCGCCGCCGAGGCGCGAAGCCGGATCAGCGTGACGAAGTCGATTCCCGTCGCGATGGCGCTCGCGCTCGGGGTCGGCTTCGCCGCATCGCGCTTCGTGCGAAGGCCCGCGCGGCGCGCACCCGCGCCCGTCGATCGCCGGTCGCATCCGGCGCGGCTGCTGGGCGCGATTGCCGGCGTGATGCTGCCGCCCCTGATCAGGCCGCTGCAGCATCTGGTCGCCGAGTGGCTGGCCGAGCGCGTGCACCGCGGCGCGCGATAGCGACGCAGATTCGCAGGAAAGCTAGGACGGCGACGCGCCCGTCTCGTTCTTCGCCGCGCCCCGCACGTTCAACACCGCAAGGCCGATCTGCAGCACGACGAGCGCCCACGCGCCGGCGTGCCAGCCCCAGGCGATCCACAGCGCGTTCGAAAGCAGGAACGCATAGAAGCCGATCATGCGCAGCGACTTGCGCGTCGAGCCGACGAGCCACGTCGACAGCAGCGTGACGACCATCGCCGGCCATTGCAAAAGGTCCCAGAAGTCCACGTAAGCCTGCGCAGTCGGTCAGTGAACGGTCGGAGGTGCAGCCGGGGTCGCCGCACCGTGCGCGGCCGAATAGACCACCTCGCGGAACGCCGATGCGAGACTTCGTACGCGCTCGGCCGCTTCACCGTCGACGTCGTAGCCGCTGCGCTCTGGATCGTGGAGTCCGGCGAGCACGCGCAGCAGCGTGCTCTTGCCTCCGCCGCTCGGGCCGATCAGCGCGACGCGGTCGCCGCGCGACAGCGTGATGTCGACGTGAATGCCGGCCCTGGAGCCATCGGCGCGCAGATGCGTGAACTCGAGGCCGTGCGCGCGGATCGTCCTCCAGTCCTGCCTCGCGGCCATCGCGCCGATGACGCGGCCCGCCTGCTGCGCGTACTGGTAGACCATGAAAACCCCACCGAGCAAAAGCGAGGCCCCGGAGCGGCTTCCACGCGCACCCGTCAGACGTACATGCCGACGAGAAACTACGACGGTCCGACCGTCAGCAGGTCGACCGCGCACCATTTGGCCTCGGTGATCGCGATCATCCGCCGCGCCGGCTCGAACGCCTCCAGGAGGCGTTCGCCGACGAGTCGCCGCGTGACGTTCTGCAGCCGCAGCGAGAGCACCGTGCCGATGTTGCCGAGGAAGTCGAGGAGGCCGCACCGTGTAGCGTCGCTCGAGCACGTTCTCGCGGAGGACGAGGCGCACGAGCTCGCGGTCGAAGCGAACGATCACATAGCCGACGTCGAGCCCGCCGAGGAAGGCGATCACGCCCGTCCAATGACGACATCAGCGACAGCGCGACGAGCGGCCCCACGACGTTCACGAAGTTCTGCAGGTACGGCGGTCGGGGGGCGCCTCCGCCGGTTGCGCCTTCATCGCCCCGCACTGTCGGTGTTTCGCCGACAGGCGAAACGCACCGCAGCGTAATTATTACCCGCGAGGCCCCGTAACAGTTTCCATCCGAGCCAGTCGCTCAAACAACGGACGAGCCCGTGTTCGGCGCCATGAACAACGCGCGATGACTCGCGTTTCGACGTTCGCGGTTGGCAGATCTTGAGTCGTGTTGTGCACTGCACAGCGGAGGGCATGACGATTGCTAAAATAGTTCCGTGCCCATTCGCATTTCGTTTCCACACATTCTACGGTGCAGCAACGCGCTGGTGCTGGCATGCCTCGCGAGTGCTCCCCTCGTCACGGGCTGCGACCGGACGGAATTGCGTGCATTCCCGGGCGACACGCTACGCGAACGCATCGGCGCCGTCGCCGCGACGGTCACGCTTGCGCCGCTGCAGCGCGACTTCCTGACCGAGGCGGCGCAAGCCAGCCTTTTCGAAATCCAGGCGAGCCGAATTGCGCTCGCCCGCGGCGGCTCGTCGGCGGTGCGCCGATTCGCGGAAGCGACGCTGCGCGACCGCGTCTCGATCGACACCGATCTCGAGCAGCTCGCACGAAGCGTTGGCGTCGTGCTGCCGTCGCATCTGTCCGACGAGTTCCAGGCCCGGCTCGCGGTTCTCGAGCAGCTGACCGGGGGCGATTTCGATCGTGCGTACGCGCGAAACGTCGGCGTGATTGCGCCCGAGCAGGCGCTCGCCGCATTCGAGCGCGCGGCGGATCCGGCCGGGGCGCGCGTGCAGCGCTTCGCCGCGAACCAGATCCCGGCACTGCGCGCCCACCTCGAGCAGGGGCGGCGCCTCGCGACCGAGATCGATCGCACGAACATGGCGTGACGCCGGGCGCACGCGACGCCGTGATGCGCGGATTCGACGCGCTCGCGCCGTTGCTCGAAGGACTGCTCGCCGATCCGGCAATCAGTGGCGAGCACGCGATGCATCTCGTCGTCATGGATCCCGACGCCGCTCCGCGAACGACGTTCGGCGACGCGATTCTCGCCGAACGAAGCTTCGGCGACCCCGCACGTTGGCAGGCCGATTACGCATGGTACGCGCGCGCCAAGACGCGACTCGCCTGGCGCGAGCAGACGAGCCTGCGCACGCTCTTCGCGGAGCATCCGGAGCGGCTCCGGGCGGACGACATCCGCGTCGAGGGCGCAGTCAAGCAGGGACCCTGGGTCGTCGGCGCGAGCGGTGCGCAAGCGTGGTACGACCATGCCATCGCCACGATCGCGATCGCGCTGTTCGATGCCGCCGTCGAGCACGCGCGGCAGGGTGGCGCCTCGTGAGACGCAGCCGCCGCCGCCCGCGCGCGCAGGCGGGGCCGACCGAAACGGCCGATCCCGTCACGACGCAGGGCGCTCGCGACGTCGAGCAGGGCAAGGTCGACACCGACTGCTACGACGCGACCGGCCCGCGGTACGCCCGCACGCAGAAGCCGTAGCAGGCGACGTCGGCGCTGCGCGCATCGGCCGAAACTGCACCCAAACGCGCGCAGCGCCGGCACCGCGCAGAGGAAATCGCCGGGTTGCAGCGCGCGGAAGAACGCGATCGCGGCGACCGCGCAGGCCCCTGCGTTTTGATAGCATCGTCGAGACCGCAGCGACGCGGCGCGTCGTTTCGGACACCTTTTCTCGCGCCTTCGCCTCCACGAATTCGAGCCGCTCTTCTTGCCGCGCACGATCCTGATCCCGCTCATCGTCGCGTGCGCGCTGTTCATGGAGAACATGGACTCGACGGTGCTCGCGACGTCGCTGCCCGCGATCGCGCACGACATCGGCGAGAACCCGCTCGCGCTCAAGCTCGCGCTCACGTCGTACCTCGTGAGCCTCGCCGTGTTCATTCCGATCAGCGGCTGGGTCGCCGACCGCTTCGGCTCGCGCGCCGTGTTCGCGGCGGCGATCGTCGTGTTCGTCGCCGGGTCGCTGCTGTGCGCGGCGTCGACGAGCCTCGTCGCCTTCGTCGTCTCGCGCTTCGTGCAGGGGATCGGCGGCGCGATGATGGTGCCGGTCGGCCGCCTCGTGCTGATGCGCGCGATTCCGAAGCACGACTACGTTGCGGCGCTCAATTACCTCACCATTCCAGCGCTGCTCGGCCCGGTCACCGGACCGGCCCTCGGCGGCGCGATCACGCTCTACCTGCACTGGCGCTTCATCTTCCTGATCAACGTGCCGATCGGAATGCTCGGTCTCTACCTCGTTCTTCGTTACATTCCGAACCTGCGCGAAACCGAGGTGCCGGCGTTCGACATGGGCGGCTTCGCGCTGTCGGGGGTCGGCCTTTCGGTGCTGATGCTCGGCTTCTCCGCCCTCGGCGGCCACCTGATGCCGGTCGCCGTCGCGCTCGGCTGCATCGTGACCGGCAGCATCGCGGTCGCCTTCTACGTGCGGCATGCGCGGCGCGCGCCGCATCCGGTGCTCGATCTGCGGCTGCTCTCGCTGCCGACGTTCTTCAACGGCGTGGCGGCGGGCAGCGCGTTTCGCGCGGGCCTCGGCGCAACGCCTTTTCTGCTGCCGCTCCTGTTCCAGCTGGGCTTCGGGCTCAACCCGCTTCAGTCGGGGCTTCTCACCTGCATGACGGCGGTCGGCGCAATGTTCATGAAGACGCTCACCGTCTTCATTCTGCGCCGCTACGGATTCCGCGCGGTGCTCTCGCTGAACGGACTTGCCGCCTCGTTGAGCGTTGCGGCGTTCGGCCTCTTCACGCGTTCGACGCCGCACCTCGTGATCGCCGCGGTACTGCTCGTCTCCGGCTGCCTGCGCTCGCTGCAGTTCACCGCGCTCAACGCGATCACGTTCGCCGACATCCCGCGCGAGCGGATGAGCCAGGCGTCGAGCTTCTCCAGCATGGCGCAGCGGCTGTCGCAGAGCGCGGGGATCGCCGCCGGCGCCTACCTGCTCCAGCTGTCGAGCACGGCCCAGGGACACGCGGCGATCGAAGCGTCCGATTTCTGGCCGGCATTCCTCGCAATCGCGCTGATCTCGGCCACGGCGCCGCTCCTGCATCGGCGGCTCGCGACCGACGCGGGGATCGAAGTCTCAGGCTACGTTGCGCGGGCGCGCTGAATCGGGCATTTGCAGTGCGCGCCACACGCGCTCGGGCAAGAGCGGCATCTGCAGCGTGCGCGCCGCTCGTGCGAAACCATTGCGCGCGAGCGCGTCGACAACCGCGTTGACGGCGGCCGGCGTCGCGCCGATCGTGCCGAGCTCGCCGACGCCCTTGACGCCCATCGGATTGGTGAGGCACGGCGTCGAATCGTCCATCGTCATCTCGAAGCGGCCGGCCATCCGCGCATGCGGCATCGCGTAGTCCATGAAGCTCGCCGTCAGCGCCTGCCCCGACTCGGCGTCGTAGACGATGCGCTCGCAAAGCGCCTGGCCGATCCCCTGCAAGGCGCCGCCCTCGAGCTGTCCCGCGACGACCATCGGATTGACGACACGCCCGACGTCGTTCACCGACCAGTACCCGTCGAGCTCGATCGCGCCGGTGTCGGGATCGATCTCGACTTCGCAGATGTGGCAGCCGTTCGGCCAGCTCGGTGCACCCACGGCGCTCGTCGACCTGACAGCGATGCGATCGTCGCGCTGCCGCTGCGCGAGCTCGAACAGGCCGATGCGCCGATCGGTGCCGCCGATCGCGAAGACGCCGTCTGCGTATTCGATGTCGCCCGCCGCCGCTTCGAGCGCTTGCGCAGCGAGCTCCTTCGCCTCAGCCAACGTCCGCTCGGACGCCGTTTTCACGGCCGAGCCGACCACGAACAGCGACCGCGAGCCGGCGCTGCCGAAGCCGGTTGCGCGATCGGTGTCGCCGAAGCGCATGTCGATGCGATCGGGTGGCACGCCGAATACGTCGACGGCGAGCTGCGTGAACGTCGTCGCGAGGCTCTGCCCCATCGGCTGGGCCGCGGTGAAAATCTCGATGCGGCCCGATCCGGTGACGGTGACGTCGACGCTTTCCTCGAACACGTCGGCGCCGGTCCATTCGAGGAACGTCGCGATCCCCTGCCCGCGCAGGCGCCCGCTGCTTCGCGACCGCGCGGCGCGCGCGGCGAAATTTTTCCAGTCGGCGAGTGCGAGCGCGCGGTCCATCACCTGCTCGAAGCGGCCGCTGTCGTACGTCTTGCCCATCGCATTCGTGTACGGCATTTGCGACGGGCGGATCATGTTGCGGCGACGCAATCCGACGCGGTCGATCCCCGTCGCGCGCGCGGCCTCGTCCAGAAGCCGCTCGATCACGTAGATGGCCTCGGGACGGCCCGCCCCGCGATACGGGCCGGTCGGCAGCGTGTGCGTGAGCACCGCCTTGATGCCGATGTCGATCGTGCCGATGTCGTAAACGCTCGTCGACACCCAGGGGCCGATCAGAAGCTGGATCACGACGCCCGCCGGCGTCGCATACGCGCCGACGTTGGCGAGCGATGAAACCCGCAGCGCGAGGATGCGCCCGCTCGCGTCGAGCGCGAGCTCCGCCTTGCTGACGACGTCGCGGCCGTGGCTCGCGGCCAGGAACTCCTCGATGCGCTCCGCCGTGTATCGGACGGCTCGACCGAGGCGCCGCGCGGCGAACGCGACGACGACGTCTTCCGGGTAGAGGCTCGTCTTCATGCCGAAGCCGCCGCCGACGTCGCCGACCCGCACGCGCACCGCCTCGGCCGGGAGCCCGAGCACGTCGCAAAGCTCGTCACGGAGACCGGTAGGCGTCTGGCAGCTCGCGCGAAGCGTGAGCCGCCCGGTGCTCGCGTCGAAGCTCGCTCGCGTCGCACGCGGCTCGATGGGGGCGGCCGCGACGCGCTGGTTGACGAGATCGAGGGTCACCACGTGCGCGGCGCGTGAAAAAGCGGCCTGCGTTTCACGGGCATTGCCGTGTCGCGCCTCGCAGGCGACGTTGTCGGGCGCGTCCGCCACGACGCGCGGCGCGTCCTTGGCAAGCGCTTCGGCGGCGTCGACGATTGCCGGCAGCGGCTCGTAATCGACCTCGACACGCTCCGCCGCATCGCGCGCGGCAGGGGCCGTCGTGGCGACGATCGCCGCGACCGCCTCGCCAACGTAACGCACGACGTCGACGGCGAGCGCGCGGTGCGGCGGCGTCAGCGTCGGCTTGCCGTCCGCGCGCGTGAAATCGGCCGAGGCCGGGATCGGCTTCACGCCGGCTTCGAAGAGGTCGCGGCCGGTGATCACTGCGACGACGCCCGGCAGCGCCGTCGCTGCGGCGGTGTCGAGGCGCGCGATTCGCGCATGCGCGTGCGGCGAGCGCACGAAGAACGCGACGAGCTCGTCGCGCGCGCGTTCGTTGTCGACGAAACGGCCCTCGCCGCGCAGGAGCGCGGCGTCCTCGACGCGCTTGACCGATCTGCCGCTGCCGAAGCGGCCTTCCGCAGGAACTGTCATGGGCGAAGCACTCGCGTGCGCAAAGCTGCCGGCCTGGAATTCTGCACCAACGGTGCCGCCGCGACTGGGCGGACGCAACGTTTCAGGCGACGGCGGGCTTCCCCGCATCGAGCGCCATCGCGCGCTCGCGCAACAGGTCGTCGACGAGCGCGGCCACGTCCGGGCGCGGCTCGTCGTCGATGAACCCGGCGACGCCGAGCGAGCGCAGGTGGTCGGTGAGCGCGGCATTGCCGCGGACCTCGGGCGGCAGCGTCACGACGACCGGCGGCGGCGACGTGCGCATCGCGTCGTGCGCGAGCAGCATCCGGTGCAACTGCATCACGGTGACGCCATCCTTCAGCGGCAGGTCGAGCTCGAGCACGAGGAGGTCGAAGTGGCCGAACTCGAGCTCCGCGAGCGCGCGTTCGCCGTCGGCGGCTTCGCAGACGGCCACGCTCGGCTGCTCGATCAGCGTGCGCAATGCATGGCGCACGTCCGCTCGCTGATGCGCGACCAGCACGCGCTGGCGGCTCCCCTTTCGCAGCTCGATGACCTTCGGGGACATTCGGCGCGTCTTTCGCGGCAAGCCGTCGTGTGAAATTCGGTCGGCGGTACGGGAGCGGGAAGCGGCGAACTCCGGCGAGGTTACGGCCGCCCGTCGCGGGCGCCCCCTGCGAAAAGTGGCAGGTGGCGCGATGATAATCGGTTCCGTCGTCGTCGCGTATCACCCCGATGGATGAGGCGGCGTCCGCTCGTCGGCTGCCGGCAGGCGGACGACGAACACGCTCCCCTTGCCGGTGCCGGCGCTCGAAGCCTCGGCGCTGCCGCCGTGATACTCGGCGATCATGCGCACCAGCGCAAGGCCGATGCCGAGCCCCTGGTGTGCACGGATCCGAAGCCGGCCGTGGGCGAAGGAAAGATCGCTTGTCTCGACCGCCCGCTCCACGACCCCGCCAAGTCGACGCGCTCCCGGCGGAAGCGGATCTTGCCCGTGGTGATGCGGCTCACGTCGAGAAGGTCGTCGATGAGGCGGTTCATCTGCCGCACCTGCCGCTCGAGCATCGCGCAGAGCTCGACCGTCGTTTCGTTGCTCCCGGCCGTGCGGCGCAGGACTTCGGCCACGGTGCGGATCGGTGCGAGCGGATTGCGCAGTTCGTGGTCCAGCATCGCGATGAACTCGTCCTTGCGACGATGCGCCTCGCGCAATTGCGAGGCGCGGCGTGCATGTTGATCAAATGACAAGACAGTTGGCCGCGATTTGCAAACCATAGGTCCGCGGGCAGTGTAAGAGTTACCCGAAGCGGGGGGTCACACCCCGTATCCGCTCGAATCCCGTCTTCTTCGCAAGAATCGCGCCCCGCGCTTGACGCAGGTCAACGCCGTTCGCCGCCGAATCGGCCAGCATCGCGCATAGGCGCGACGGTGGCTGGGGCGTCCGAAACGCGTCCCGGACGCCGCGACCGCAACCCATCGCGACGGTGAAAGGCAGGTGACAACATGCAGGCGATACGGATCATTCACGACGAGCATCGCTCCTACGCGGCCGTGCTCCACGCGATGCTTTACCTGACGCGCGAGATCCGGCTCCGCGCGACGAAGCCCGACTTCCCGCTGTTCCGCGCGATGGTCTATTACCTCGACACGTTCGTCGAGCGCTTCCACCACCCGAAGGAAGACGAGTACGTGTTCAAACTGCTGTGCCGCCGCTATCCCGATGCAGGACCTCTCGTCGAGCGGCTCCACTCGGAACACCAGGCAGGCGGCGCCATGCTGCGCGCGCTCGAGCAGGCCTTGACTCGATACGAGGAAGGCGGCGCGCGCGAGTTTCCGGCGTTCGCCGAAGCGGTGCAGGCGTATGCGTCGTTCGAGTGGGACCACATGCGCGCCGAGGAAGATGGTCTGCTGCCCCTCGCGCGCCTTCACCTGACCGGCGACGACTGGCGGGCCGTCGATGACGCATTCGGCCGGAACGGCGATCCGCTGGTGGGCGCGCAGGCGGGAACCGAGTACGACGCGCTCTTCCGGCGCATCGTGAACCTCGCTCCGCCGCCGATCGGCGTGGGACCGCCGGCGCGATGAGCGCGCGTGACACTCACGTTCGGTCGGGCGTAGACGCGCGTTCGTCAATCAAGCGCTCCGCCTCGAGGGTCCGCCACAACTCGGCCGGGATCCGCAGCGTCGACCAAGCCAGGTTCGTGTCCACTTCGCGCGTGGTCCGATAACCGCACACCGCGCTCGCGACGGCCGGATGCGCCAGCGTGAACTGGAGCGCGGCCGCGCCGAGCGGAACGTGATGCTCGTCGCAGATCGCCTGCAGGCGCCGGGTACGATCGACGATCTCCGCCGGCGCTTCGGCGTAGAAAAATGTAGCGCCCGACACCGCGCCCGTCGCGAGGATGCCGGAATTGAACGGCGAGGCGACGACGACGCCGATGCCGTTGCGCTCGCAGTGCGGCAGGAAAGCATCGAGCGCGTCGGCGTGGTCGAGCAGCGTGTAGCCGCCGGCGAGCATGAAAAAATCGAAATCACCGGCGCGCGCGAAACGCAGGCAGACGTCCGCGCCTTTCACGCCGACGCCGATCGCGCGCACCACGCCTTCGGCGCGCAAGCGCTCGAGCGCCGGATAAGCGCCGCGCATCGCCTCGTCGAAGCGCCGTTCGTAATCCGCGCCCTGCCAGCGGGGATTGACGTCGTGCAGGTAGACGATGTCGACGCGGCAGAGGCCGAGGCGCTGCAGACTGTCGTCGAGCGAGCGCAGCGCGCCGTCGTAGCTGTAGTCGTACCCGATGTCGAACGCGAGGCCGTCGTGCGCCGCCGCGCCGCAGTTCGGTCGCAGCAGGCGTCCCACCTTCGTCGATAGCAGGAAGTCGTCGCGGTTGCGCTGGCGAAGCGCCGCGCCGAACCAGTGCTCGCCCAAGCCCCTCGCGTAGAACGGCGCCGTGTCGAAATAGCGGAAACCGCGCTCGTACGCGTGGGCCAGCACGTCCTCGGCGTCACGTTCGCCGCTGACGGGAAACAGCGTACCCCCGCCATAGCCGAGCTTCGGCAACCGCGGCCGGCCCTGGCGCGCGCTCACGAAGGATCCGGCAGCCGCGAGGTCTCGGGGCCGTCGCAGCAATGAGCGGAATGGCGCATCGGGCTGCTCCTGTCGATTCACGCCGCCGACGATGGCGGCATGCGGATGTTGGGGGCATGCGCGAGATGCGTCAATGCCGACGGCGTCCGACGCCCCGAGAATGCCGATGCGCGCGTGATCAGCATCGAATCCCCGAACTCGTGCGTGCGGTAAGCATGCGCGTCGAGCGCGCGATCGGCACGCAGCAGCGTTTCCGCCGGCGCGAACGCGCCGAGCAGCGCATGGTGGCTCGTGCCGGGTTCGTGCGTTCCGGTGAGGAGCGCGTCGACGATCTGCAGTCGCGACGTTGCATCGATGCGCTGCGTTGCGACGCTCTGACCGGGGCGCACCCGGCCCTGGCCGATCGCCGCGGCTTCCAGCGCGCGGACGACCGTCGTGCCGACGGCGACGACCCGCCCTCGCCGCTCGCGCGCGCCGGCGATCGCGCCGGCGGTCGCGCGCGGGATCTCGTAGGGCTCGTCGAGCGGCAACAACGCATCGAGCGCAGCGTCGCCGGTCGACGAAATGCCGGCCGCGTGCGTCAACGTCGCGAATGCGACTCCGCGCGCGCGAAGCTCGCGGATCAGTTGCCAGTCGAGCGCGAAACCGGCCGAAGGCGCCTCGAATGCCGCAGGCACCGCCGCGAAGCGTGTCCAGACGTCCCTCAGCGCGAGCGGCGCCGGCACGTACGCGTACTGGATGGGCCTGCCATGGTGGGCGAT
>DATIEN010000139.1:0-15217 GCA_035455705.1 Casimicrobiaceae bacterium
AGGAGTTCTATCGCGTGCGCAACGACACTCCGCCGTCGCCTGCACGCCAGGGGATGGGACTCGGGCTCGCCATCGTGCGCCGCTTCGCCGATCTGCTCGGCCACCAGGTCGTGCTCGATTCGCAGGAAGGCCGCGGCTCGCGCTTTCGCGTCCTTGCGCCGCGCGTGCAGCGCGCGCAGGGCAAGCGCCCGCGAACGACGACGCCGGTGCTCGCACCGCAGGATGCGCAGTCCTGGACGAACCGCCTCGTCGCCGTGGTCGACGACGACGCGGCCACGCTCGACGCGATGCAGACGCTCTTCGCCACGTGGGGTGCGGGCGTCGCCTGCGGCGAGACGGTGGAATCGCTGATCGCGGCGCTCGGCGAGATCGAGCGCTATCCCGACCTGATCGTTGCCGACTTGCGCCTCGCCGACAGCCGCTCGGGCATCGACGCGGTGCGCAGGCTGCGCGACGAGCTCGGCATGCCGACCCCCGCCATCATCGTTTCAGGCGATACCGGCAGTGCCGCCGAGCGCGAGGCCCGCGATGCGGGCCTGATGCTGCTGCCGAAGCCGGTCGTCGCCTCGGCGCTGCAGGCGACAGCGATCGCGCTGATGACGCAACAGCGCGTCGCGATCGCCTCGTAGACGAAAAAAGGGCGCGATCGCCTCGCGCCCACCGGAGACACCGGCTCGCGGAGCCGGCGGTGAAGTCCGCCTCGATCAGCCGCCGCTCGATTGCCGCTGCTGCATCTTCTGCTTGAACTGCTCCATCTTCGCAAGCCGCTGCGACAGCGCGTTCTTGACCACCGCCTTCTGGTCCGGCGTGAACGTCGCGTACAGGTTGAGCCACGCGCCTCGCACCTGCGAGTGCAGCGCCGCGTTGGCGCTGCGCGCATCGTCCGCAGCAGCCGCGACGGCGGCCAGGTCGGGCTCCGCCTTCGCGAGCTCGGCCGTCAGCGTGTCGTGCACCTTTTGCATGTTCGCGCGCGCCGTCGTGTGCGCCGCCTTGCCGGCGGCGACGGCGTTGTCCCACATCGTCTGCTGCGACGTATTGAGGTTGAGCTGATCCTTGAGCTTGATGATGCTCATGACGACGTCACCGCCGCCCGGTCCGTGATGCATCGGCCGCGCGAGCGCAGCGCCCGATGCGCCGATCAGCGCCGAAGCGGCGACGATCGCAAGCCCTGAAACCCATCGCTTGGTCATGATTCCGTTCTCCGTGAAGTCGAGTCATTCGCGCGAACCGGCCGTTCCGGTTGCGTCGAACACGACTGCTTCGGCCCGATTGTCGTCCAGCCGTTCCATATGCGTCGCGAGCGGATTGCAACGGGAGGTTGCGCCTGTCGTGGGGCGATACAATTCGTTACACCGCGCGCGCAGCCGAAACACCCGGTTGCGGCTCTAATTCGTCGCCATGGTCAAAGCAACGCCACACCGCATCCTCGTCGTCGACGACGACGTGCGACTGCGCGACCTCCTGACGCGGTATCTGTCCGAGCAGGGCTTCCACGTCACCGCGCTGCCCGACACGACGCAGCTCGACCGCAAGCTGCAGCGGGACCCGCCGCATTTGCTCGTCCTCGACCTTATGCTTCCCGGCGAGGATGGGCTCGCGGCGTGCCGGCGCCTGCGTGGTGCCGGCGAAATGGTGCCGATCATCATGTTGACCGCGAAAGGCGAGGACGTCGACCGCATCGTCGGTCTCGAGATGGGCGCCGACGATTACCTGCCGAAGCCCTTCAACCCGCGCGAGCTCGTCGCCCGCATTCACGCCGTGCTGCGTCGCCACGGCGAGCGTCCCGCTCCGGGCGCGCCGATCGAGGAAGGGCGCGTTCCGTTCGGCGATCACGTGCTCGATCTCGCCGCGCGCACGCTCGAGCGCAACGGCGAGGTGAAGTCGCTCACGACCGGCGAATTCTCTTTGATCAACGTCTTCGTGCGTCATCCGCGGCAGCCGCTCGCGCGCGAGAAGCTGATGCTGCTCGCGCGGGGACGCGACCACGAAGTGTTCGATCGCGCGATCGACGTCCAGGTGTCGCGGCTGCGCAAGCTCGTCGAGCGGGACCCGGCGCAGCCGCGCTACATCCAGACCGTCTGGGGCTTCGGCTACGTTTACGTGCCGGAAGGCACGCCGCGCGACGACACGGCCGCGCCGGTGCACGACGACGCCGACCCGCCGCCCGGTCCGCGATGATGTTTCCAAGGTCGCTCTTCGGGCGGCTGATGCTTCTGCTCGTCATCGTCGTCGCGCTTGCGGCGCTGACGACGATGCTCGTCTTCAAGCGCGACCGCGAGGCGCTGCTCGCGCGGCAATTCAACGACACGAAGGTCATGCAGATGAAGGCGCTTCGGGCGTCGCTCGACGCGGTCGACGGGCCGCAGCGGCGCGAGACGCTCGCGCGCCTCGGACGCGAATACGGCGTGCGGATCATTCCCGAGAGCGAGCGCCCGACGGTAGGACTCACGCCGATCGGGACGACACTGCATGAGCTCGAGCAGCGACTGCGCGACGATCTCGGCGAGGGAACCGAGGTCCGCGTCGCCCCGCGGGCGCGCCACCTGTTCGTCCGCATGCAGGCGGGAGGCGACGGCTACTGGATCGCGTTTCCCCTGCCGCCGAAGTCCGAGGAGGCCGACATCCCGACGCGTGCGCTCGCATGGGTGATCGCGATCCTGGCCCTGCTGCTGCTCGCCGCGTTCGCGTTCGCGCGCTATCTTGCGCGCCCGCTCGGCGAGCTCGAACGCGCCGTCGAGCACGTCGGTCGCGGCGAGACGCCGCCGCCGCTGCCGGAGTCCGGCACCTCGGAAATCGCCGCGGTGAACCACGGGTTCAACGCGATGATCGCGAGCCTGCGCGAGGTCGAGCGCGACCGCGCGGTCCTGCTCGCCGGCATCTCGCACGATCTGCGCACGCCGCTTGCGCGGCTGCGGCTCGGCATCGAGCTCGCCCATGCCGACGACGACGCCAAGGCCGGCATGGTCGCCGACATCGAGGAGATGGACCGCATCATCGACCAGTTCCTCGACTTCGCGCGCGATGAGGCCGCGACGGCCGCGGACGCCATCGACGTCAACGCCGAGCTGGCCGCGAGCGTCGATCGCTACGTCCGCGCCGGCCGCGACGTGCGGATCGCGCAGGCCGGCCCGGTCTTCGCGCGCATCAAGCCCACCGCGCTGTCGCGCGTGGCGAGCAACCTGATCGACAATGCGCTCGCGTACGGACGCCCGCCGCTCGACGTCCATGCGACGCGGCGCGGCAACGAGGTGCACGTCGAGGTCGCGGACCGCGGCCCCGGCATTGCGCCCGGCGACGTCGAGCGGCTGAAGAAGCCGTTCACGCGGGCGTGCGAGGCACGCGCACGCGAGGACGGCGCCGCCGGCGCGGGCCTCGGGCTCGCCATCGTCGACCGGATCGCGCGTCTTCACGGTGGCCACCTCGACCTGCTGCCGCGTCCGGGCGGTGGAACGCTCGCGCGGCTGCGCCTGCCCGCCGCCGAACAGCCTTCATGAGCCGGAACGGGCACCCCCGCGGCCCATCAGTCGCGAAGCGCGCAGCGCGGAGAGCGGTGCGCTGACCGTCTGGCGGCGGACGGGTGCAAGCCGCGTGTTATCGTTTGGCGAATGATGCGCGCCGCAACGGCACGCCGCACCTTCCCGCGATCGATGCCACGAGAAGAGTCGAAGCAGGCCCGCGTCGCGACACGCGCGCGAAGGGGAATCTCTTCTGCACTCGGCGATCCCGGCAAGCCGGGCAAGTCCGGCATCGCGGCGGTCTCCGTTCATCTCGCGTGTCGTCGACGAGGCACAATCGCGCTGAAACGCTTCCACCCGGAGACTTCGATGCTTCGACGATTGACGCACGGTTTCGCACGCTTCGCGCTCGCCGCCGGGTTCGCGGCCGCCTTCGCCACGGCGGCTTTCGCGCAGGAGATCAAGGTCACGCGCCAGTACGGACTGCCCTACCTGCCGCTGATGGTCATGGAGCACGACCAGCTTCTCGAGAAGCAGTTGAAGGCGAAGGGTGCCGGCGACCTCAAGGTGACGTGGGCGACGATGAGCACGACGACGGCGACCGTCGACGGACTCCTGTCGGGCAGCGTCGACTTCGCGTCGTCGGGCATCACCGGCCTGCTCGCGATGTGGGACAAGAGCTACGGCACGCGCAACGAGATCCGGGCGATCTCCGGCATCTCGTCGTTCCCCTATCCGCTGGTCACGCGCAATGCGGCGGTGAAGACGCTGAAGGACTTCACGGACAAGGATCGCATCGCCGTGCCGGCCGTCAAGATTTCGGTGCAGGCGATCGTGCTGCAGATGGCGGCCGCGCAGGCGTTCGGACCCGACAAGCGCACGGCGCTCGACGCGATGACCGTCTCGATGGGCCATCCGACGGCTGCGATCGCCGTGATCTCCGGCAAAAGCGAGGTCGATTCGCACTTCAGCTATCCGCCCTACAGCCAGGAGGAACTGAGCACGCCCGGCGTGCACGCGGTGCTGTGGGCGAACGACGTGACCAACGGCCCGGCGACGACGATCGAGGTGGTGACGCCCGCGCGCGTGATCAACGATCATCCGCAGTGGGTCGACGCGTGGCTCGGCGCGCAGCGCGAGGCGAGCGACTTCATCAACCAGCACCCGCGCGAGGCGGCGCAGATGTACCTCGACATGACGAAGGACCAGAAGCTCGGCGTCGACGATCTCGTCAAGATCCTTTCCGATCCCCAGGTGCGCATCGGCGTCGCGCCGCACAACACGATGGTGTTCGCCAAATACATGCACGAGGTCGGCAGCCTTTCGCGGATGCCGGCGAGCTGGAAGGACTATTTCTGGCCGGTCGCGCAGGGTTTGCCGGGAAGCTGAGGAACGCGCCGGCGGTCAGCGCGTGAGGCACGCGCCGTCGACGAGCAGCGTGTCGCCGCTCACGTAGGACGCGACGTCCCGGCCGGTGACGGCCCGCGGCTCAGCCGCCGCCCGGCGCGTCCATTGCGGCGACCAGCACGGTCGCGAGCGCGGCGATGCCCTCTTCGCGGCCCGTGAAACCCAGACCGTCGGTCGTCGTCGCCTTCACCGAGACGCGCGAAGGATCGCAGCCCAGGTCGTTCGCGATGTTCGCGCGCATCGCGTCGATGTACGGCGCGAACCTCGGCGCCTGTGCGACGAGCGTCGCGTCGACGTTGCCGATCGTGTAGCGCTGTGCGGCCATCATCGCCGCAACGCTTCGCAGCAGATGCCGGCTGTCGGCGTTCTTCCAGCGCGGATCCGAATCGGGAAAATGCCTCCCGAGGTCGCCCTGTGCGAGCGCGCCGAGGATCGCATCGGCGATCGCATGCAGCAGCACGTCGGCGTCCGAATGGCCTTCGAGCCCGCGGTCGTGCGCGATCGTGACGCCGCCGATGACGAGCGGCCGGTTGCTTGTGAACGCATGCACGTCGAAGCCGTTGCCGATCCGCACGTTCATGCCCGCTCCTGCATCTCGAGGATCGCCGCCGCGAGCGCGAGGTCGCCGGGATAGGTGATCTTCAGGTTGGCCGCGCTTCCGCGCACGAGCCGCGGCATGTCGCAGACGCCCCGCCTCGCAAGCGCCTCGATCGCCTGCGCCTCGTCGGTGCAGCGGCCGGCGGCGTCGAACCCGTGCGCCGCGGCCAGCAGGCGGTGGCGGAACATCTGCGGCGTCTGCGCGAGCCACAGGCCTTCGCGTGGCTCGGTGCGCATCACCCGCGGCGGCTCGTCCTGCGCGCTCGCGCGCTTCAGCGTATCGCCGAGCGGCAGCGCGAGAAGCCCGCCGACCTCGTCGTCGCGCAGCTCCCGCACGAGCCGCGAGAGCGCATCGCGCGGTACGCAGGGACGCGCCGCGTCGTGCACGAGGATCCAGTCGTCGTCGGCGATCCGCGAAGCCATCGCCTGCAGCGCCTTGCGCACCGTCGCCGCGCGAGTCGCGCCGCCGCAGCGCAGCGTCATCACGCGGGCACGCTCGCCGATCGCGTCGTCGTAGCGATCGTCGTCGGGCGCGAGCGCCACGACGATCGCGTCGGCTTCGAGCGTCGCGAGCCGCTCGAGCGTGCGTGCGAGCACCGGCGTGCCGGCGAGGTCGACGTACTGCTTCGGCGTCGCATTGCCGAAACGCGCGCCGCCGCCGGCCGCCGGCACCACGATCCACGTGGCCATCGCGGATCAGGTCGCCGGCTTGCGCAGGTATTTCGCGAGGAAGGCCTCCATCGCCTCGTAGAAGTCGAACTGGTTCTCCTCGTTGTGGAAGCCGTGCCCCTCGTTGTCCTTGACGATGTACGGCACGTCGATGCCGCGCTTCTTGAGCGCCGCCACCATCTGGTCCGACTCGTCCTTGTTCACCCGCGGGTCGCGCGCCCCCTGTGCGATCAGAAGCGGCGCCTTGATGCGGTCGGCATTGAGCGCCGGCGACGACGCGGCGAGCCGCTCCTTGTCCTTCTCCGGATCGCCGACCATCTCGTACATCATGCCCAAAAACGGCTTCCAGTACGGCGGGATCGTCTTCATGAACGTGAACAGGTTCGACACGCCGACGTAGTCGACGCCGCACGCGTAGAGGTCAGGCGTCTTGACGAGCGCCTCGAGCGTCGCATAACCGCCGTAGCTGCCGCCGTAGATGCAGACGCGGGCCGGATCGGCGATGCCTTCCTTGACGAGCCACTGCACGCCGTCGGTGATGTCGTCCTGCATCGCGTAGCCCCATTGCTTGAACGACGATTCCCAGAACTTCCGGCCGTAGCCCGTGGAACCGCGGTAGTTCATCTGCAGCACCGCGTAGCCGCGGCTCACGAGGAACTGAACTTCCGGATTGAAGCCCCACCCGTCGCGAGCCCACGGCCCGCCGTGCGGATTGACGATCACAGGCAACTTCTTCGCCTCGACGCCGTTCGGCAGCGTCAGATAGCCGTTGATCACGAGGCCGTCGCGCGCCTTGTACTGGATCGGCTTCACGTGAGCCATCTTCGCTTCGGGCAGCCAAGGGGCGACCTCGCCGAGCTTCGTCAACCGGTCGCTGCGGCGATCGTAGAAGTAGCGCGTGCCCTGCGTACGGTCGTTCGTGGCGGCGACGATCATGCCCTGCTCGTCGTCCGTCGTCGACTGGATGAGGACCTCGTATCCTGCAAGCTTTTCTTCGAGCCGCGCGAAAAGTTTCCGCGCGTCGTCGTCGAGGTAATGGCGCTCGTTCTTCCAGGTCTGGTAGTCGGCGTAGGCGACCCGCTTGCGCGCCTTCGACCAGACGACGTCCGCGATATCGACGTCGTCGCGCGCGTAGACGAGGCTCTCTTCCTTCGCCGTCGCGGGGTCGACGAGCACGATCGCGACCTTGTCGCGGCCGAGGTTCGACGCGACGTAGAGCTTGCGATTGTCGGCGGTGAAGACCTGCGGCGCGAACTGATCGCGGAACGTCGTCTTGAGCACCGGCTTGAATTCGCCGTTGCCGTCGGCGCGATACAGATAGGTCTGGTTGACGCCATCGGTCTCGATCGCGTAGCGGAGGCGTCCTGCGTGATCGGCGCCCCACGCGGTGACGTTTCCCGGGTTCTCGGCGACGAGCGTGAGCTTGCCGCTCGCGAGGTCGAGGTCGTAGACGTCGAAGACTTCCTTCACGCGCTTGTTGAGACCGATCAGCATCCGGTCCGGAAACTCGTCGAGCGGATCGATGATCTGCGCCTTCACGCCATTGAACGGCGTCACGTCCTTGGGTTCGCCGCCCTTGCGGTCGACAACGACGATGTGATCGTTCTCGTCGCCGCCGAAGTCCTTCGTGTAGACGATCCGGTCCGCGCCCTTCCAGAAGTAGTTCGGGATGTCCCGGTCCTTCTCGGACGTCACGCGGACCGGCTCGTCGCTCGAGCCGAGCGGCTGCACGAAGATGTTCATCCGCCGCTCCCACGGCTGCATGAACGACAGCGTCTTGCCGTCACCGGAGATCCGGTAATAGGCGCGCTCCGGGTGGCGGAAGAAGTCGCGCATCGGTATCGGGTCGTTCGAAGCCGAAACGGCGGGCGCAGACACGCCGAGCGACAGGATGAAGCCGGCATAGGGTAGCAATCGGTTCATCACGAGTTTGTCTCCTTGTGAGGTTCAATCAGGAGCGCGATGCGCTCCTCGTCGAGCGGACGGAAGCCATGCCGCGCATAGAAGCGCCACGCGCGCTCGTTGCCGCGATGGCAAGCCGTGTCGATACGACCGACGCCCTGCAGCGCGAGGTGCGCGACCAGCGCGTCGAGCATCGCCCCGCCGATGCCCTCGCCAAGCCGCGCGGGATCGACGTTCACGTCGTCGAGCTTGGCGACGAGTCCGCCGCGCGACGTCGAGATCGCGTAGCAGACGACGCACGCGCCGGCAATTTCGTCGTCGACGCGTGCGAGCCAGACGAAGCCGAGCTCGGGACGGGCCAGGAACAGGTCCAGCGCGCGCGCAAGCGCCTGCAGGCCGCCGTCGCCGTACCGGGCGGCCGAGGCGCGGTAGTGCGCGTCACCTTGGAGAAAGCGTCCGAGCAGGCGCGCCGCCCGTGTCTGCGTCGAGGCCGTCATCGGCTCGCACGATACCGCGAGCGCCGGCTTCGGCTTCATGCGCCCGCCTCGCCGTTCGCAACGGTGCAAAGCGGCGCGAGCACCTCCCGGATCACGTCGGGAACGCCGACCGGTCGTCGGCTTTGGCGATCGACCCAGACGTGAACGAAGCGTCCCGTCGCGGCCGCGTCGTCGTCGCGCGAACGAAACAGCCCGATCTCGTAGCGCACCGACGAGCGTCCGATCGCCGCAACGCGAAGCCCGGCGTCGATCACGTCCGGAAACGACAGCGGCTTGTGGAAGCGGCACGCGGTCTCGACGACGATGCCGATCGCCGGTCCGTGCCGGATGTCGAGTCCGCCCGCGCGGATCAGGTGCTCGTTCACCAGCGTGTCGAAGTAGGCGTAGTACGTGACGTTGTTGATGTGGCCGTAGACGTCGTTGTCCATCCACCGCGTCGGGATGGCAAGAAACGCCCGATACGCGGCGCGGTCTGCCGGTGCGAGCGCCTCCACGGGTCAGGCGATCAGCGCGTCGCGTGCCTCGCGCGGCGTACGCTGCTGTTCGGGCATCGTCATGGCGGCGTCGAGCAGCTCGATCCAGTGGCGTACCGGCGTCGCGGTTCCCGATTGCAGATGCGTCATGCAACCGATGTTCGCGGTGGCGATGGCGTCCGGCTTGTTCGCGCCGAGCGCGTGCAGCTTGTTCGCCTTGAGCCGCTCGGCGAGCTCCGGCTGCAGGATCGAATACGTGCCGGCCGAGCCGCAGCAGAGGTGGACGTCGGCAACCGGCAGCAGCGCGAAACCCGCGTCGGCCAGCAGGCGCTCGACCTCGCCGCGAATCCTCATGCCGTGCTGCAGCGTGCACGGTGGATGGAACGCGACGCGCAATGCGGTCCGCGCGCGATCGATGGACGGTGACAGGTCAGCCCACGCAGCGGCGACGACCTCGACCGGGTCGCGCGCGATGGCGGCGACCCGCTTCGCACGCTCGGCATAAGCGGGATCGTGCGCGAGGAGCTCGCCGTACTCGCGGACGAGCACGCCGCAGCCGCTCGCCGTGACGACGATCGCCTCGCAGCCGCTTTCGACGTGCGGCCACCACGCATCGACGTTGCGGCGCGCGAGCGAGCGCGCCTCCTCGTGCTCGGACAGGTGATACGACAGCGCGCCGCAGCAGCCGGCGCCGTCGACCGGCAACGCCGAAATGCCGGCGCGGTCGAGCACGCGCGCGGTCGCCGCGTCGATGTTCGGCGCAAGTGCGGGCTGCACGCATCCCGCCGGGATCAGGACGCGTCGCGCACGACGCGGCGCCGGCCACGCGCCCGCGTTGCGCACGTCGGGAATCGATGACGCCATGCGCCTCGGCAGCCAGCTCTTCGCGAGCCGCCCGACGGTGAGCGCGGCGCCGAAGAGCGGGCGGGATAGAAGCCCGCGGCGCAGCGCGGTGCGCCGCGCGGCGTCGATCGGGCGGCGGCCGACCCGATCGTCGACGAACTTGCGCCCGATGTCGACGAGCCGGCCGTAGCGAACGCCGGACGGACACGTCGTCTCGCACGCGCGGCATGTGAGGCAGCGATCGAGATGCAACTGCGTCTTCTCCGTCACCGGCGCGCCTTCGAGCGCCTGCTTGATCAGGTAGATGCGACCGCGCGGTCCGTCGAGCTCGTCGCCGAGCAGTTGATAGGTCGGGCACGTCGCTGTGCAGAAGCCGCAATGCACGCACGCACGGAGGATCGCCTCCGCCTCCCTGCCTTCGGGCGTCGCGGCCAATGCCGGCAGCAGTCGCGTTTCCATCGCGAGTCGTCAGAGCGCCGCGTACATGCGGCCGGGATTCAGGATCCCGCGCGGATCGAAAACCTTTTTCAGGCCCTGATGCAGCGCGAGCACCGGCGGCGACAACCGATGAAAGGCACCGGCCGACTTGTCACGCGCCCGGAACAGCGTCGCATGCCCGCCATGCTCGGCCGCGAACGCACGCACGACCTGCGGCTCGAGCGGCGATGCGCAGACGAGCCAGCGCAGCGACCCACCCCATTCGATCAGCGTGTCCGCATCGAACGATGTCGCCGGCGCAGTCGAGCGAACCGAGATGCGCCACAACGTCGCATTGCCCTCGACCGCCGGACGGAAGAAGTCGAGCGTCTGGTCGCGCACCGCGCGCCAGAAGGCCTCGCCGTCGATCGACTCTCCGCCGATCACGGGTCCAGCCGCGGCGATCGCCGCACCGGCGCCGGACAGGCGCACGCGCAGGATGCCGTCGTGAAAACACGTCGCGGAGATCGGCAACGCCTTGCCGCCCCATTCGTTCATCATTCGCAGCGCCTGCGTCGCGTCGCAGCGAACGGCGCGCGTGGTCTCGACCTTCGGCCGCGGCAGGCACTTGAGCGAAATTTCGGTGATGACGCCGAGCGTTCCCAGCGCACCGGTCATGAGACGCGAGACGTCGAAGCCGGCGACGTTCTTGATGACCTGGCCGCCGAACGCGATCGACGTGCCGGTGCCGTCGATGACGCGCGTGCCGAGCACGAAGTCGCGCGCAGCACCTGCATGCGGACGACGCGGCCCCGAGAAGCCGCTCGCGACGACACCGCCCAGCGTCGCGCCCTCGCCGTGATGCGGCGGTTCGAACGCGAGCATCTGGCCATGCGCGTCGAGCGTCTCCTCGATCTCGACGAGCGGCGTGCCGGCACGCGCGGTCAGCACGAGCTCGTTCGGCGCGTACGCGACGATCCCTCGCACTTCGCGTACGTCGAGCGGATCGCCGCGAAGCGCATCACCGTAGAAATCCTTGGTCGCTCCGGCATGAATGCGGAGCGCGCGGCCGTCGGCGGCCGCGGCGCGGATGCGTTCCTCGAGCCTCGCGACGGGCGCGTCCATTCAGGGTCCGGCGAGCTTGTCCCGGTAGATATGGCGCGGCTCGTCGGCCTCGATGATCGTCGTTTCGGCGAGTGCGTCGCGCTCCCACGCTCGCACGTCGGGATGCGCGAGCAAAGCCTCCAGATAGGCACCCGCGGCGCCCCCCGGCTGCACGCGGTAGGTCTGGAACCGAAAAGCCACCGGTGCATAGAAGCAATCGGCGATCGAATAGCGGCCGCACAGGAACGGGCCGCCTGCACCGAAGCGTCGGCGCGACTCGTCCCAGATCTGCGTAACGCGCTCGATGTTCGCGGCGAGGCCGCTCGACCAGGGCCGCACGTCGACGCGCTCGCGAACGCACATCGCCATCTCGCTTCGCAGCGCCGCGAAACCCGAGTGCATCTCGGCGCTGATCGCGCGCGCAAAGGCGCGGGCGCGCGGATCGTCGGGCCACATCGGCGGATGGCGCTCGGCGAGATGCTGCGCGATCGCGAGCGAATCCCACACGACGATCTCTCCGTCGTGCAGGCAAGGCACCATGCCCGACGGCGAGAAAGCGAAGTTCGCCGGGTTCGGAACCATGCCGCCCAGAGGTACCAGGACCTCTTCGAACGGCTCGCCGGACAGCTTCGTCACGAGCCAGCCCCGCAGCGACCACGACGAATAGTTCTTGTTGCCGATGTAGAGTTTCACCTGCGCTCCGCTTCCCGATCAGGTCTTTCGCGTTGCGCTGGCGGCCGGTGCATCGGCGACGATGTTCGCGTGCCGCACGTACAGGCGCCAGCGATCGCCTTCGCGGCGCCAGACGTTGGTGAAGCGCCGCCGCAGCATCGGCTCGGCGTCGGTGTTTCGCACCGCGTCGGCGCCCATCACGACGACGAAATCGCCGTCGCGCCGGACGAGCTCGTGCTCGATCGTGCTCGACACGTGGCCGATGACACCGCTGCCGAGCAGATCGAGGATCTTCCGCTTGTCGTTGACCACGTTGATCGGGGAATTCACCACGAGGTCGTCGGAGAAGAGCTGATCGAGACGCGCGAGATCGCGCGCGACGAAAGCGTCGTTCGCGGCGTGCTCGAGCGCGGCGATTTCCGTTTTCCAGTCGGTGTCGGTCGAGGAGGCGCCTGCTTGCGTCATCGCGAGGGAACGGTCTTTCCGGGGTTCAGGATGTTGTTGGGATCGAGCGCGCGCTTGACCGCCTGCATCAGCGCGATCGCGTCGCCATGCTCGGCAACGAGCGCGTCGAGCTTGTGGACGCCGATGCCGTGCTCGCCGGTGCAGGTCCCGCCCATCCGGATCGCGCGCGCGCTCGTACGCGCGGCCAGACCTTCGGCCTTGGCGCGCTCCTCGGCCTGCGACGGATCGAACAGCACGACGAGATGGAAGTTCCCGTCGCCTACGTGGCCGACGATCGGCGCGACGAGGCCCGTCGCCGCAACGTCGGCACGCGTTTCGAGCACGCACTCGGTGAGCCGCGAGATCGGCACGCACGCGTCGGTCGCGAACCCCTGCTTGCCGGGCGCAAGCGCGAGCGCCGCGTAGTAAGCGTTGTGGCGCGCCTTCCAGAGCTTCGAGCGCTCCTCCTGCGCGGTCGCCCACTGGAAGCGGCTGCCGCCGTGCTCGGCCGCGATCGACTCGATCGTCTCCGCCTGCTCGCGCACCCCGGCTTGCGTGCCGTGGAATTCGAAGAAGAGCGTCGGCTTCGCCTCGAACGCGAGTTGCGAGTAACGGATGCACGCGTCCATTTGCACGTCGTCCAGCAGCTCGATCCGGGCGACGGGAATGCCGAGCTGCATCGCGACGATCACGGTGTCGACGGCACCCTTGAGCTCGGCGAACTGGCAAACGGCGGCCAAGATCGCCTCCGGCAAGCCGTAAAGGCGGAGCTGCACCTCGGTGATGATGCCGAGCGTGCCTTCCGCACCCACGAAGAGGCGCGTCAGGTCGTACCCTGCGCTCGATTTGCGTGCGCGGCCGCCGGTGTGGACGATCCGCCCGTCGGCGGTCACGACGGTCAGACCGAGCACGTTCTCGCGCATCGTGCCGTAGCGCACCGCGTTGGTTCCCGACGCGCGCGTCGACGCCATGCCGCCGATCGTCGCGTTCGCGCCCGGATCGATCGGGAAGAAAAGTCCCGTGCCTTTGAGCTCGGCGTTCAGCCCCTCGCGCGTGACGCCCGCCTGGACGCGGCAGTCGAGATCGGCGTCGTTCACTTCCAGCACGCGGTCCATCCGCGAAAGATCGACGCACACGCCACCGTAGAGCGCCGCGACGTGGCCTTCGAGCGACGTGCCGACGCCGAAGGCGATGACCGGGATCCGCGCGGCGTTGCAAAGCCGCACGATCGACGCGACCTCGTCGTTCGTCTGCGGGAACACGACGATGTCGGGCATCCCCGCGTCGGCGAGGCCTTCGCCGTGCGAATGCTGTTCGCGCACGGCATGGTTCGTCACCGCGCGTTCGCCATAGTCGTGAACGAGGCGCTCAGTGAGTTCGGAGAGGCCCTCGCGCAACGTCGTGTCGGATGTGTTCATCTCGAACCTCGAAAGAGCTAGAACCGCGGCAGCGCCGGATGCGGCAGCGCGCCGCGATGCACGTGCATGCGGCCGAACTCCGCGCAGCGCGCGAGCGTCGGCACGCCCTTGCCGGGATTGAGCAGTCCGTGCGCGTCGAACGCGCGCTTGACGCCGAGGAAGCGCTCGAGCGCCTCTGGCGGAAACTGCGCGCACATGCCGCCGATCTTCTCGACGCCGACACCGTGCTCGCCGGTGATCGTGCCACCGACCTCGATGCAGAGCTCGAGAATTCGATCGCCGAACTCGACGGTGCGATCGCGATCGCCGGGCCTGTTCGCGTCGAACAGGATCAGCGGATGCAGGTTGCCGTCGCCGGCGTGGAAGACGTTCGCGCAGGGCAGTCCGAACTCGCGCGACCAGATCTCGATCTGGCGCAGGACCCGTGGCAGCGCCGCGCGCGGGATCGTCCCGTCGATGCAGTAGTAATCCGGCGAGATGCGCCCGACGGCCGGAAACGCGGCCTTGCGTCCCGACCAGTACAAGAGCCGCTGTGACTCGTCGACCGACACGCGGATTTCGGTGGCGCCGCTTCGCGTCAGCACGTCGCGGATCTCGGCCATTTCGGTCGCGACTTCCTCGGGCGTGCCGTCCGCCTCGACGAGCAGCACCGCCGCGGCGTCGAGCGGATAGCCCGCGTGAACGAACTGCTCGACGGCGCGCGTCGCGTCGCGGTCCATCATCTCGAGGCCGCCAGGCACGATGCCGGCCGCGATCACGTTGCCGACGGCTGCGCCGGCCTTCTCGATGTCGTCGAACGCCGCGAGCGCAACCTGCGCGAGCGCCGGCTTCGGCAGCAGCTTGACGGTGATCTGCGTGATCACGGCAAGCAGGCCCTCGCTGCCCGTGATGAGCGCCAGCAGGTCGTAGCCGGCTGCGTCGAGCGCATCGGCGCCGAACTCGACGATGTCGCCGGTGACGAGCACCGCGCGCACCTTGCGCACGTTGTGCACGGTGAGCCCGTATTTCAGGCAATGCACGCCGCCGGCGTTCTCGGCGACGTTGCCGCCGATCGAGCATGCGATCTGCGACGAAGGGTCCGGCGCGTAGAAGAGACCATACGGTGCGGCGGCTTCCGAGATCGCGAGGTTGCGCACGCCGGGCTCGACGAGCGCCGTCCGCGCGATCGGATCGATGGCGACGATGCGCCGGAACTTCGCGAGCGACAGCACGATGCCTTCGGCGACCGGCAGCGATCCGCCGGAAAGGCTCGTACCCGCGCCGCGCGCCACGACCGGCACGCGCGCCGCATTGCATAATTTCAGGATCGCGACGACCTG
>DATIEN010000140.1:0-23768 GCA_035455705.1 Casimicrobiaceae bacterium
TGATCGCGTAGACGACGCCGCAGGCGATGATGCCGCAGAGCGCGATGCCCAGGTTGGGGTTCGGCCCGCTGCCCGAATAGCCGGTGGCGGCGATGACGACCGCGATGAACGCGAAGCTCGAGCCGAGGTAGCTCGGCACGCGGCCGCCGACGATCGCGAAGAAGATCAGCGTGCCGATGCCCGAGAAGAGAACCGCGACGTTGGGACTGAAGCCCATCAGCAGCGGCGCGAGCACCGTCGAGCCGAACATCGCGACGACGTGCTGCAACCCGAGCGCGACGGCCTGCGGCGCGGGCACTCGCTCGTCGGGGGCCACCACGCCCTCGGTGCGCAGCGTCCAGTGCGGGAAGTAAGAGCCGTTCGCATCGGCCTTCATCGCGTCTCCTCTCCGGGTCGGGCCCCGCGCATTGAACACCCAAACGCGGGTGCCTGCCAGTGCAGCGCGCCGTGACAAGCGATGGGTCCGCGCGCTATAGTTCGTCGTTATGTTTCGGCGTATACGACGCTTCGTGCTGTTGTCCGCCCTCGCGCTGGCCGTGGGCGGCGGTGCCGGTGCGCTCGCTGCGGCCACGACCGTCGACGTGCCGGCGATCGCTGCCGCAGCGAGCGTGCAGTACGCACTCACTGACATTGCGAACGAGTTCCGGCGCGAGACCGGGCACGAGGTGCGACTCGCGTTCGGTTCGTCGGGCAACTTTCGCAGGCAGATCGCGGACGGCGCGCCGTTCGAGCTGTTCCTTTCCGCCGACGAGGGTTACGCCGATGCCCTGGTGAGCGAGAACCGCACGCAAGGAGAGGGCATGGTCTACGCCGTAGGCCGGCTCGTGCTGTTCGTTCCGCGCGGATCGCCGCTTCGAGCCGATCCGACGCTGGCCGATCTGGGTACAGCACTCAGCGACGGGCGGTTGCGCAAGCTCGCGATCGCCAATCCGGCACTTGCACCCTACGGCCGCGCGGCGCAGCAGGTGCTGGAGCGCGCGGGCCTGTGGAAGCGCGTCGAGTCGCATCTCGTGCTCGGCGAGAACATCAGCCAGGCGACGCAGTTCGCGGCGAGCGGCGCCGCGCAAGCGGGCATCGTCGCGTATTCGCTGATGCGCGAGCCGGGAATGGAGGCGCGGGGCTCCTTCGTCCTGCTGCCCGCCGATGCGCACGCACCGCTCGCGCAGAAAATGGTGTTGCTGAAGAACGCCGGACCGACGGCGCGCGCGTTCACCGCCTTCGTCGTGTCGCCGAAAGGCCGGGCGATCTTCGCGCGCTATGGCTTCGAGACGCCGCCGCTCGATGCGGCGGGCAAGCCGCCGTCTACGCCACCCGCATGACCCGATGGACTGGCAGGCGCTCGCGCTGTCGCTGAAGCTCGCCGCGTGCACCGTCGCCGTCCTGCTGCCGATCGGCATCGTCGCCGGACGCGCGCTTGCATGGCGCCGCTTCGCCGGCCGACGCATC
The DNA here is from genome assembly GCA_035455705.1 of Casimicrobiaceae bacterium. Classification (GTDB taxonomy): domain Bacteria; phylum Pseudomonadota; class Gammaproteobacteria; order Burkholderiales; family Casimicrobiaceae; genus VBCG01. The sequence goes on from DATIEN010000140.1 coordinate 1,447, forward strand.
GCCGAAGCCGCGCTCGCGCTGCCGCTGGTGCTGCCGCCGACGGTGCTCGGCTACTATCTCCTGTCCGCATTCGGCACGCGCAACGCGTTCGGCCGGGCGTTCGATGCGCTGGTCGGCCATCCACTCGCGTTCAGCTTCGCGGGCCTTCTCGTCGCGTCGGTCGTCTTCAACCTCCCGTTCGCGGTCCAGCCGATGCAGCGCGCCTTCGAGGCGATACCTGCCGAGGTGCGCCCGGCGGCCGCGTGCTGCGGCATGAGTCCGTGGCGCATCTTCGTCGACATCGAGATGCCGCTCGCGTGGCCCGGGGTTCTGTCGGCGCTCGTGTTGACGTTCGCGCACACGCTCGGCGAGTTCGGCGTGGTGCTGATGGTCGGCGGGAACATCCCGGGCGAGACGCGCACGATCGCCATCGCGATCTACGATCGCGTGCAGGCATTCGACACGCACGCTGCGGGAATGATGGCGGCCGTGCTTCTCGCGCTGTCGCTCGTCGCCATCGCGATCGCGTATTCGACGCAGTGGCGCGCGGAGCCGGCGCGTGGCTGACGGCGGGCTTTCGGTTCGCGTCCGCCAGCAGCATCCGATCCCGCTCGACGCGACGTTCGACTGCGCGCCCGGCGAGGTCCTCGCGCTCACCGGTCCGTCGGGCAGCGGCAAGTCGACGCTCTTGCGCTGCATCGCCGGTCTCGAGCGTCATGCCAAGGGATCCGTCGCGTGCGGCGGAAACGTCTGGCTCGACACGGTGGGAGGAATCTTTCGCACGCCGCAGGCGCGCGCGGTGGGCCTCGTCTTCCAGAACTACGCGCTGTTTCCGCACCTGACCGCACTCGGCAACGTGATGGCGGCGCTCGGGCACCGGCCGCGCGAGGCGCGGGAGCCGCGCGCACGGGCGCTGCTTGCGAGCGTTCATCTGGCCGGCCTCGAAGCGCGCCGGCCGGCGCAACTGTCGGGCGGCCAGCAGCAGCGCGTGGCGATGGCGCGCGCCCTCGCACGTGATCCGCAGGCGCTTCTGCTCGACGAGCCGTTCGCGGCGGTCGATCGCGTGACGCGGCAGAAGCTCTATCGCGAGCTCGCCGAGTTGCGGCGCACGCTCGCGATGCCGATCGTGCTGGTCACGCACGACCTCGACGAAGCGGCGATGCTTGCCGATCGGATGTGCATTCTCTACCGTGGCCGCACGTTGCAGACAGGCGCTCCGCACGAAGTGTTGACGCGGCCGCTGGATGCGCGCGTCGCGCGGCTCGTGGACCTGCGCAACGTGTTCGAGGCGACGGTACGCGGCCACGATGCCGTGCGCACGCTGATCGAATGGCGCGCAGTCCTGCTCGAAGTGTCGCCTCCGGTGCCGTTCGCCGTGGGGGCGCGGGTCGACTGGACCGTGCCGGTGAGCGGCGTCGTCCTCCACCGGCGCGATCGGCCCTCGCGCGGCGAACACGAGAATCCCGTGTCCGGAACGGTCGACGAGTGCGTGACGCTCGGCGACGACACGACGATCGGCCTGCGCATCCCGGCCGCCGGCGACGCGTTGCTGACCCTGCGCGTGCCCACGCACGTCGCGCGACGCAACGGCATCGTCCTCGGCGTGCCGGCAAGCGCGTCGCTGCTCGCCGACGTGATTCACGTCATGCCCGCCGACGTCTCGGCGGAGACGGTGTGAGCGTCGTCCGCCGAAGCGGTGTGCAGCCGGCTCGAACGCGCGTATCGTGACTTTCGTGCCGGATCGCGTCAGGGCCGCGGCATCGTGGTCGCGCCGATCCGGCCGCGATCAAGGAGACCATCATGGCGAATTCGACGGAAGGCGTTTACCGGGTGATCGACGTCGTGGGTAGCAGCAGCCAGTCGTGGGAAGAGGCGGCGGCCAACGCCGTCGAGACGGCCAGCAAGTCGCTGCGCGACCTGCGGATTGCCGAGGTGACGAAGCTCGACGTGAAGATCGAGAACGGCAAGGTGCTCGCCTATCGCACGCGACTGCAGCTGTCGTTCAAGTACGAAGGTTAGCGAGCGCGCGGCGTTCGCGCATTCCCCCGCGCTCCGGGGGCGCGCGGAGGAATGCGGTAGGATCGAAGGGCGTATCGCAGGGCACGCATCCCCGGGCGACCTCGCCCGGGCGTGCCTCGCGTCCGCCACCTGCCATGGACTTCGCCTTCGTCCTCGACCCGCTGCCGCTCCTCAAGGCCTACAAGGATACAAGCGTCGCGATGATGCGCGCGCTCGACGCGCGCGGTCACCGGATCTGGGCGCTCGAGCAGCCGGATATCTACTGGCGCGACGGCGCGACTCGCGCGAAGGCGCGGCTGCTGACGCTGTCGGCCGACGATCACCGCTGGTACGACGAGGCCGAAGCCGAGGACCGCGCGCTCACCGACTATGCCGCGGTGATGATGCGCAAGGACCCGCCGTTCGACATGGAATACGTGTATTCGACTTACCTGCTCGAGGCCGCCGAGCGCGAGGGCGCGCGCGTGTTCAACCGGCCGCGCGCGATCCGCGACTTCAACGAGAAGCTCGCGATCACCGAGTTCCGCCGCTTCGTCACGCCGACGCTCGTCACGCGCGACGGCGAGCGCATCGGCGCGTTCATCGACGAGCACCGCGACGCGATCGTCAAGCCGCTCGACGGCATGGGCGGCGTCTCCGTGTACCGGGTTCGTGACGACGATCCGAACCGCAACGTCATCGTCGAAACGGTCTCGCAGTTCGGCGCGCGGACCGTGATGGCGCAACGCTACATCCCGGAGATCGTCGACGGCGACAAGCGCATTTTGCTGATCGCCGGGGAAGTCGTGCCCTTTTGCCTCGCGCGCATCCCCAAGCCCGGCGAGACGCGTGGCAATCTCGCGGCCGGCGGACGAGGCGTCGCGCGTCCGCTCTCCTCGCGGGATCGGGAGATCGCGGAAGCGCTGGCGGGGCCGCTGTGGCGGGCCGGGCTTCTCGTCGTCGGCATCGACGTGATCGGCGACTACCTGACCGAGGTCAACGTGACGAGCCCGACGTGCTTCGTGGAGATCGCCGAGCAGTCGGGCTTCGACGTCGCCGGGCTCTTCGCGACGTCGCTTCTCCGCGCGTGCGGCAGCGCATGAAACGCCGCGCCCGCTCCGGTCGTTGCGCCCAAACGTCGGAGTGCGTCGTTCGGGGCGGCGTGGTCGAGCCGACATGATCGGCGTCCTGATCGTCGCGCACGGCGAGCTCGGCCAGAGCCTCGTTTCCGCGGTGACGCACGTGCTCGGCGCGCGTCCGCCCCAGTTCGAGGTGTTCCCGGTCTCCCCGGACGACGATCCGATCGCACTGTTGCCGAAGGCGCGCGAGGCGGTCGCCGCGGTCGACACCGGCGAAGGCGTCGCGGTGCTGTCGGACCTCTACGGCGCAACGCCGTGCAACCTGGCGGTCAAGCTGTCGCGCCCGGGACACGTCGAGGTGCTTGCGGGCGTCAACCTGCCGATGCTCGTGCGCGCATTCACGTACCGGACGCGCGACCTGAACACGCTCGTGCGCAAGGCGATCTCCGGCGGCTGCGAGGGCGTGGTCCACGTGTGATCGCATCATGCTGACGCGCGAGATCGAGATCGTGAACAAGCTGGGCCTGCACGCGCGCGCATCGGCGAAGCTCACGCAGCTCGCGGCGAAGTTCGCGAGCGATGTGCAGGTCGGCCGCAACGGCCGCAAGGTGAACGCCAAAAGCATCATGGGCGTGATGATGCTCGCGGCCGGCAAGGGCGCGAAGATCACGATCGAGATCGCCGGCCCCGACGAGGCCGAGGCGATGGACGCGATCTGTGCGCTCGTCCACGACTGCTTCGGCGAAGGGCAATAGTGTGATCCCCCCACGCTCGTGGCTTCGTCCCTTCGCTGCCCCCCGAGGGGGCGGAACTCGCGGTTCGGGACGGCCCTTCATTTCCAGCAGGATCGCCGGGCGCTCACCGCGATGGTGAGCTTTGCGCTGCACGGCATCGGCGTCTCCCGCGGCATCGCGGTCGGTCGCGCCCAGCTCGTCTCGCACGCGACGCGCGAAGTGGCGCACTACACGATTCGCAAGGACCAGGTCGCTCCGGAGATCGCACGCTTCGAGTGCGCGATCCGCGACGTCCAGCGCGAGCTCGAGGGCCTGCATTCGGTCCTCACGAGCGGCGACGTGCCGGGTGAGTTCGGCGCGTTTCTCGACGTCCACTGGATGATCCTGAACGACCCGACGCTGTCCGAGGCGCCGAAGCGGCTGATCGCCGAGCAGCAGTGCAACGCCGAATGGGCGCTCGCGCGGCAGATGGGCGTGCTCGTCGAGCAGTTCGAGCAGATCGAGGATCCTTACCTGCGCGAGCGCAAGGCCGACGTCGTGCAGGTCGGCGAGCGGGTGTTGAAGCGCCTGATGGGCCGGCCTGGCGTGCTGCCGCCGGCGAGCGCCGAGGAGCAGACGATCCTCGTGGCGCACGACCTCTCGCCGGCGGACGTGATCCAGTTCAAGCATCACCACTTCGCGGCGTTCCTCACCGACCTGGGCGGTGTCTCGTCGCATACGGCCATCGTCGCGCGAAGCCTCAATGTCCCTGCCGTCGTCGCGACGCACAACGCGCGTCAGCTGATCCGTGACGGCGAGATGCTGATCGTCGACGGCACGCACGACGTCGTCATCGTCAATCCCGACCGCGCGGTGCTTGCCGAATACCGGCTTCGGCAGAACGAAAACGAGCTCGCGCGCCAGAAGCTGAAGCGCCTTCGCAGCAAGCGCGCGGAGACAGTCGACGGCGTGCACATCGAGTTGCAGGCGAACATCGAGCTTCCCGACGACGTCGAGCAGGCGCTCGCGAACGGCGCGACCGGCATCGGCCTCTTCCGCTCGGAATTTCTCTTCCTGAACCGCCAGGGACTGCCGTCGGAGGACGAGCAGTTCGAGGCCTACCGCAAGGTCGCCGAGGGCATGCAGGGCCGGCCGGTGACGATCCGCACGTTCGATCTCGGCGCCGACAAGCAGCCCGAGGAATTCGACGGCCTCGCGCGTGTCGCGCCGAATCCCGCGCTCGGCCTGCGTGCCGTGCGCTTCTGCCTCGCGGAGCCCCGTCTCTTCCTGACGCAGCTCCGCGCGATCCTGCGCGCGACGCACTACGGCAACGTGCGGACGCTGATCCCGATGCTCGCGACGACGTCGGAGATCGACCAGACGCTCGCACTGATCGCACGGGCGAAGGAATCGCTGCGCGAGCAGGGCGTGCCGTTCGCCGACGACATGAAGGTCGGCGGCATGATCGAGATTCCCGCGGCCGTGCTCGCGATCGGCGCGTTCCTGCGCAAACTGGACTTCCTGTCGATCGGCACCAACGACCTGATCCAGTACACGCTCGCCGTCGACCGCGCGGACGAGGCGGTCTCGCACCTCTACGACCCGCTGCATCCCGCGGTGCTGCGGCTGATCGGCCTCGCGATCGGCAGTGCGGCCAAGGCAAGCGTGCCCATCGCCGTGTGCGGAGAGATGGCGGGCGAGAGCCAGTTGACGCGCCTGTTCCTCGGCCTCGGCTTGCGCGAATTCTCGATGCATCCGTCGCAGCTCCTCGGCGTCAAGCAGCGGGTGCTGCAATCGAACGTCAAGGTGGCCACGCCGCTCGTCGAGCGCATCCGTCGCGTCGACGATCCGGAGCGCCTCGCGACACTGCTCGAGCGGCTGAACGCGTAGACCAGCGGGGATCGGGTTTCTTGAGGGGAAAGCTGCTTCGTCGTGCAACGGGGTCGCAGGGAATACGCGGCGCCGATGCGTTGTTTGCCCGGGGCGAGTCGTCACCTCGCTTCGCGATGCGCATCGTTCCCGCCTTCCTGTTCGCCTGCCTGGCCTTGGCAGTGACCTCGCGTGCGGCGACGCCCGGTGCCGCTGCCCCGCCCTTCGCGCTGCCGGATGCGACGGGTGCAACCGTCTCGCTCGCGCCGCTTCGCGGCCGCGTCGTCTACGTCGACTTCTGGGCGTCATGGTGCGCGCCTTGCCGCCGCTCGTTTCCCTGGATGAACGCGCTGCAGGCGCGCTACGGCGGTGACGGGCTTACCATCGTCGGGGTCAACGTCGACAAGCGGCGCGAGGACGCGGAGCGCTTCCTCCGCGATACGCCGGCGTCGTTCACGATCGTCTACGACGCGAAGGGCGCAACGCCTGCCGCGTACGACGTGAAAGGCATGCCGAGTTCGTACCTGGTCGACCGCAAGGGCAACGTCGTCGCGGTCGAGGAAGGCTTTCACGACGAGCGCCGCGACGATGTCGAAGCGCAGATACGGGCCCTTCTTGCGCAGCATTGAGCGGCTCGTCGTGGCATGCATCGCCGTCGCGCTCGCCGGCTGCGCGATGGCTCCGCCGAAGCCCTGGGAGAAGGGCGATCTCGCGCGGCCGTCGATGCGCTTCGATGCCGATCCGCTGGGCACGAAGCTCACGCAGCACATCTATCAAAGCAGGGAGGGCGCCGCCGGCGGCGACACGGTCGGCGGGGGCGGATGTGGGTGCAACTGACGATGGCGCTCGACGTCAGGACGACGCCGCGAAGGGTCTCGTCGGCGACCGATCGGCGGCGCTCGTCGCGGCCGCGCTCGCGCTTCCAGGGATCCTGCCCGCCACGTCGCTCGCGCAGAGCGCGCCCGACGAAGGCGTCGTCGCATTGCGCTATTACGATTACCGCGACTGGCAGCCCGGCGTCGATCGCATTTCGGTCAAGAGCCCGTCGCTCTACGCGCTCGTCCCGCTCTCCGATACGCTGAGCGTCGAAGGATCGCTCGTCTACGACAGCGTATCGGGTGCGTCCCCGCTCTATCACGACGCCGTCTCGGGCGCATCGGGGCGCGGCATCGGCGACTACCGGAGCGCCGGCGACGCGAAGCTCACGAAGTATTTCGGCGACTCTTCGCTCGCGTTCGGCGCCGCCTATTCGCACGAGCAGGATTACATCTCGCGCGCGGCGTCGATCGAGTGGCGAACATGGAGCGCCGATCGCAACCGCACCTACGCGATCGGATTCGGCGCTGCGCGCGACCGGATCGACGCGGTGGAAGGCGTCAACGGGCCGGTCCTCGACCAGCCGCGCGAGACGTACGACTACCTGCTCGGCGTCACGCAGGTACTCGACGCGGCGTCGCTCGTCGAGTCGAGCCTCACGTGGTCCGACGGCCGCGGGTACTTCTCCGATCCGTACAAGCTGCACGACATGCGGCCGAATCACCGCCGCATCCTGGCGTGGCTCACGCGGTACAACCATTACTTCGCATCAGCCGACGCGACGCTTCGACTCGGTTACCGCTACATCGACGACTCGTTCGGCGACCGCTCGCACATGCTCGAGGCGTCGTGGGTGCAAGTGCTGCCGCACGGCTTCACGCTGACGCCGACGATTCGTTACTTCACGCAATCGGCGGCCTACTTCTATCGCGATCCTCCGTTCCCGCAAGGGTTCGTACCGGGAGACCTTTACACGGCCGACGAGCGATTGTCGGCGTTCGGGGCCGTGACGCTCGGACTGAGGCTCGCCAAGGAGCTGCCGAATCGCGTCACGATCGACGTCGCATACAACGCCTACCGGCAGCGCGGCGACTGGCGCTTGGGCGGTGGCGGCAGTCCCGATCTCGCCACGTTCTCGGCACGATGGATCGAGCTCGGCATCGCGAAGCGGTTCTGACGCGCGACGAGCGGGCGCCGTCGTTCGGCTACCGCTTCGCTGCGATGGCGTCGACGCACGAACTGCAGATCGCGGGAACGGATCGGCGAGCAGCGGACCGTGCGGCGGCGCTTGCGATCGCCGAGGTGAAGCGCATCGAGGCGAAATATTCGCGTTATCGCGACGACAGCGTCACGACGGCGATCAACCGCGCCGCCGGGGTGACGCCCGTCGCGATCGACGACGAAACCGCAGCGCTCTTGCGGTATGCCGATCGCTGCCATGCCGTCTCCGGCGGCCTGTTCGACATCACGTCGGGCGTGCTTCGGCGCGCCTGGGATTTCAAGCGGATCCCGCCGCGGCTTCCGTCGGCCGATGAAGTTGCAGCGGCGCTCGCACTGATCGGCTGGACGCGCGTCGAGTGGAGCGGCGAGCGCGTGTGGCTTCCGAATGCAGGCATGGAGCTCGATTTTGGCGGCATCGGCAAGGAGTACGCGGCCGATCGCGCGGCCGCGATCCTCCGTGACGCCGGGATCGCGCACGCGCTCGTCAATCTCGGCGGCGACGTGCGCGCCATCGGGTCGCGCGGCGACGGCACGCCATGGCGCATCGCCATTCGCGATCCGCGCGACGGCGAGGCGGTCGTCGGAACGATGCTCGTCGACGACGAAGCCATCGCCACGAGCGGCGACTACGAGCGCTATGTCGAAGTCGACGGCCGCCGTTACTGCCACATTGTCGATCCGCGCAGCGGCATGCCGGTCGGGCACTGGCAGTCGGCGAGCGTCGTCGCGCCGCTGACGATTCTCGCCGGCAGCTACGCGACGATCGCGATGCTCGCCGGCGATCGCGCACCGGACTTCCTCGACACGCAGCGCCTGCGCTACCTGCTGATCGACTCGAACGGGAGGCTCATCGCGAACGGTTGAGCGCGTGCGGCTGTCCGTCGTTGCGTTACGATGCGCGTCCATGCCATCGTTTTCCGCCACGACGGCGAGCGCCGAGCAATCGTCCGTCGACGACCGCTCCGTCGGTCCCGTCTTGCCGCAGGTCGCGCACTTCGACGTGCCGCTGCCACTCGCATGCGGGCGCGCGCTACCTCAATACGAGCTCGCGTACGAAACGTACGGAACGCTCGACGCGGCACGCTCGAATGCGGTCCTGATCTGCCACGCACTGAACGCGTCGCATCACGTCGCGGGCTTCTACGCCGACGATCCCGAGAACGTCGGCTGGTGGGACAACATGGTCGGCCCCGGCAAGCCGCTCGACACCGACCGCTACTTCGTGGTGGGCGTGAACAATCTGGGCAGCTGCTTCGGCTCGACCGGCCCGCTGTCGACGAATCCGTCGACCGGCAAGCCGTGGGGCAGCGAGTTTCCGATCGTCACGGTGGAGGACTGGGTCGACGCGCAGGCGCAACTCGCCGATCGCCTCGGCATCGCGCAATGGGCAGCCGTGATGGGCGGAAGCCTCGGCGGAATGCAGGCGCTCGACTGGGCGATCCGTTATCCGTCGCGGATTCGCAACGCGCTCGTGATCGCCGCGGCGCCCAACCTTTCCGCAGAGAACATCGCCTTCAACGAGGTCGCGCGGCAGGCGATCCTGTCCGACCCCGATTTCCACGACGGCAACTTCGGCGCGTTCGGGGTCAAGCCGCGGCGGGGCCTGCGCGTGGCGCGGATGGTCGGGCACATCACGTACCTGTCGGACGAGCAGATGGAGGCGAAATTCGGCCGGCAGTTGCGCGACGGCCTCAAGTTCTCGTTCGCGCCGGAATTTCAGATCGAGTCGTACCTGCGCCACCAGGGCGACAAGTTCGCCGAGTATTACGACGCGAACACGTATCTGCGCGTGACCAAGGCGCTCGACTATTTCGACCCGGCGACCCGCGAAGGCGGCGATCTCGCACGGGTACTCGCGACGGCAACGTGCCGCTTCCTCGTCGTATCGTTCACGACCGACTGGCGCTTTCCCGCATCGCGCTCGCGCGAGATCGTGCGGGCGCTCGTCCGCGAGCGGCGCGACGTGACCTATGCGGAGATCGCCGCGCCGCACGGCCACGACGCATTCCTGCTCGACGATCCGCAGTATCACGCGGTCGTGCGCGCATGGTTCGAGCGGATGGCCCGAACGCCATGACCGCTCGCGCGGACTACGCGACGATCGGCGGCTGGGTCGACGACGGCGCGCGCGTCCTCGACCTGGGTTGCGGGGACGGCGCGCTCCTCGCGTTCCTGGCCGGCCAACGGCGCGCGAGCGGATACGGCATCGAGATCGCTGACGCCGGCGTGCTCGCGTGCGTGCAGAACGGCATCAACGTCATCCAGAGCGACCTCGAGCGCGGGCTCGCGGGATTCGACGACGACGCGTTCGACGTCGTGATCCTGTCGCAGACGCTGCAGGCGATGCGGCGGATCGAGGCGATCGTCGGCGAGATGCTGCGCGTCGGTCGCGAGGCGATCGTCACGTTCCCGAACTTCGGCCACTGGTCGCACCGGCTGCAGATCCTGCGCGGGCGCATGCCGGTGTCGTCGTCGTTGCCGTACCAGTGGTACGACACGCCGAACATCCATCTCTGCACGGTCGCCGACTTCGACGCGTTCCTCGCCGAGCGTGCGCTTCGCGTGCTCGACCGCGTCGTGCTCGCGAAGGGTCGCGTCGTGACGTTCACGCCCAACCTCGCCGGCGAGCTCGCGATCTACCGGTTCCGCCGATGATCGAGGGAAAACGTCGCGAGTCGTGGCGCGAGGCGCTCTTCAACCGGCGGATGCTGATCTGCGTCTTCACCGGCTTCTCGTCTGGGCTGCCGCTCTACCTGCTGCTGAACCTGCTGCCCGCATGGCTGCGCACCGAAGGCGTCGACCTGAAGACGATCGGCTTCTTCGCGCTGATCCAGCTGCCCTACACGTGGAAATTCATCTGGTCGCCGCTGCTCGACCGCTACGCGCTGCCGCTTTTCGGGCGTCGGCGCGGCTGGATGCTGCTGACGCAGGCGGTGCTGCTTGCCGCGATCCCGATGTTCGGCGCGCTCCATCCGAAGGTCGACATCGTGACGATCGTCGTGCTCTCGACGATCGTCGCCTTCTTCTCGGCGAGCCAGGACATCGTCCTCGACGCCTACCGGCGCGAGATCCTGCCCGATGCCGAGCTCGGGCTCGGCACGTCGATCCACGTCAACGCGTACCGGATCTCGAGCCTCGTTCCCGGCGCGCTCGCGCTGATCCTCGCCGACCGGATCCCGTGGTCGGCCGTCTACGTCGTCACCGCGCTCTTCATGCTGCCCGGCATCGCGATGTCGCTGCTCGTGCGCGAGCCGGCGCTCGTTCGCGGGCTGCCGCGGACGCTGCGCGAGGCGGTCGTCGAGCCGTTCCACGAGTTCGTGGTGCGCAACGGCTGGCGCGAGGCGCTGATCGTGCTGCTCTTCATCTTCCTCTACAAGTTGGGTGACAGCATGGCGACCGCGCTCGCGACGCCGTTCTACCTCGACATCGGCTTCAGCAAGACGGAAATCGGCGTCGTCGCGAAGAATGCCGGCCTGTGGGCGAGCGTCGTGGGCGGTTTGCTGGGCGGCCTGTGGATGGTGAAGATCGGCATCAATCGCGCGCTGTGGCTGTTCGGCGTCGTGCAGGTGGCGTCGATCCTGGGCTACGCGTGGCTCGCCTACGTCAATCGGCCCGACCTGCTGCTGCTCGCCGGCGTCATCGCCGTCGAGGCGCTCGGCGTCGGGCTCGGCACCGCGGCATTCACCGCCTTCATCGCGCGCACGACCGATCCGCGCTACACCGCGACGCAGTACGCGCTCTTCACGAGCCTCGCCGCGGTGCCGCGGACCGTGATCAACGCGTCGACCGGATGGCTCGTCGAGCACATTGGCTGGCTCGATTTCTACCTGCTCTGCACGCTGCTCGCACTGCCCGGCATGGCATTGCTCTTGCGTGTCGCGCCGTGGCGCGAAGAAACCGGCACTCCGCCGGTTTCCGTCGGCGGTTCCCGGATCACGAGGCCCTCATGAACCGGCACAAGTTCAGCGCGATCGCGCACCGCGACCACGACTACTGCAACCCGATCTCGGCTGCGAAGATCGAGCGGATGCTCGACCTGCTGCCGCTCGACGACGCCTCGCGCGTGCTCGATCTGGGCTGCGGCCGCGCCGAACTCGCGCTGCGCATCATCGAGCGGTTCGGGGCGCGGGTGCTCGCGATCGACAACTCGTCGCTGATGCTCGACGCCGCGCGCGAGCGCGCTGAGTGGACCGGCGCGCTCGGCCGGCTGCACCTCGACAACGTCGACATCGCCGAATTCCAGGCCGACCCGGAGACGTTCCACCTGACGGTCATGCTCGGGGCGGGCGGCATCCCGGGCGGCATGAGCGGAATCTGCCGTCATCTGAAATCGTGGACGAAGTCGGGCGGCTACGTGATGATCGGCGAGGGCTACTGGGAGCGGCGCGCGCACCCGCAGTACCTGACCCTGCTCGGCGCCGACAGCGAGCAGTATCTGAATCACGCGGGCAACGTGCAGGCCGGCGTCGAGGCCGGCCTGATTCCGATGCATGCGGCCACCGCCTCGCGCGACGAGTGGGACGAGTACGAATGGAAGTACTGCCGCTCGATCGAGCGCTACGCGCGCGAGCATCCGGAAGATCCCGACGTCCCCGAGATGCTCGACCGCATCCGCCGCTGGCGCGACGCCTACCTGCGCTGGGGCCGCGATACGCTCGGCTTCGCCGTGTACCTGTTCTACCGGCCGGGGCCGAACGTCGGATAGCGCTTCGCGCCGCGGAAGCGCGAGTCGGCGCCGCTTCGCTTTTCAGCTCGCTTCCAGCGCCTGCGCGATCTCCAGCCATTCGGCCTCGAGGCGCGCCAGCGTCCAGACGAGCTCGCCCTGGCGCTCGAGCGAAGCGAGCAGGCGCGGCTTCGCCTCTTCGGCATACGCGTCCTCCGACGAGAGCCAGCTGTCGAGCGCCTGCTTCTCCGCGCCCAGGCGCTCGAGGTCGGCCTCCACCGCCGCCTGCCGCGCGAGCAGCGGCTTGCGTGCGTCGGCACGCTTTTGCCGGACCTGCGCTTCCTCGCGCTTGCGCGCGCGACGCTCGGTTGCCGGGCTCGCCGTTCGGGCGTCACCGCGTCGCGCACGGTCGCGCGCGCGATCGAGCACCCATATCCGATAGTCGTCGAGGTCGCCCTCGAATGGCGCCACCGCGCCGTCGGCGACGAGCCAGAGCTCGTCGACGGTCGCCCGCAGCAGATGGCGGTCGTGCGCGACGACGATCAGCGCGCCGGCGTAGTCCTGCAGCGCCTCGGTCAGTGCCTCGCGCATCTCGATGTCGAGGTGATTCGTCGGCTCGTCGAGCAGCAGCAGGTTCGGCCGTTCGCGCACGATCAGCGCGAGCGTAAGCCGCGCCTTCTCGCCGCCCGAAAGCCGAGCGACGGCCTGCGTCGCCATGTCGCCGCGGAAATCGAAGCCGCCGAGAAAGTCGCGCAGGTCCTGCTCGCGCGTAACCGGTTCGAGCCGCGCGAGGTGCCATAGCGGCGACTCGTCGACGCGCAGCTGCTCGACCTGATGCTGCGCGAAGTAGCCGAGCCGCAGCTCGCGCGCGATCGTGCGCTCGCCCGAGACGGGTGCGAGCGTTCCGGCGAGCGCCTTCAAGAGCGTCGACTTGCCGGCGCCGTTCGCGCCGAGCAGGCCGATCCGCGCGCCGGCGAGGACGCTCCAGTCGACGTCCTTCAGGATGGGCTCGGCGTCGCCGTAGGCGAGCGTCACGCCCTCGAGGCGCACCAGCTGCCGCGCGCCGGTGTCGATTGGTGCGAAGCCGAACGAGAACGGGCTGTCGACGTGCGCCGGCGCGATCAGCTCCATCCGCTCGAGCGCCTTGATCCGGCTTTGCGCCTGCCGGGCCTTGGTCGCTTTCGCCCGGAAGCGGTCGACGTATGACTGCAGGTGGGCGATCTGGCGCTGCTGCTTCGCGTACTCGGCCTGCGAAAGGGCGAGTTTCGCCGCCCGCTCGCGCTCGAACTGCGCGTAATTGCCGCTGTACGAGACGAGCTTCGCCCCGTCGACGTGGACGATCGTGTCGACGACCGCGTCGAGGAAATCGCGGTCGTGCGTGATCAGGAGCAGCGTGCCCTCGAAGCGCCGCAGCCAGTCCTCGAGCCACAGGACGGCGTCGAGATCGAGATGATTCGTCGGCTCGTCGAGCAGCAGCAGGTCCGATCGGCACATGAGCGCCTGCGCGAGGTTGATGCGCATCCGCCATCCGCCCGAGAAGTGGGCGACCGGTTGCGCCTGCCGCGCCTCGTCGATGCCGAGGCCGGCGAGCAACGTCGCGGCGCGGGCGCGTGCGCCGTAACCACCGATCGCTTCGAAGCGGTGGTGCAGCTCGGCGAACTCGGTGCCATCCGAGGGCGGGGGCCCGGCCAGTGTGCGCTCGATCGCGCGAAGCTCCGCATCGCCGTCGAGCACGTATTCGATCGCAGGCGTGGGAACAGGGAACGTTTCCTGCGCGACGTGCGCGACTGTCCATGCGGGCGGCACGTCGATCTCGCCCGCTTCCGCCAGGAGCTCGCCGCGGATCGCTGCAAAGAGGCTCGACTTGCCCGAACCGTTGGGACCGACGATGCCGACCTTGTGGCGGTCATGGACCGTCAATTCCGCGTCGGTCAGCAGGCGCCGCGCGCCGCGGGCAAGCGTCAGATGCGAAAGGCGAAGCACCGCGGTCCCGCGCGATCAGGAAAGCTCGTAGTCGTAATCGATGACGAGCGGGGCATGGTCGGAGAAGCGGCGATTCCTGTATATCGACGCCGACCGCGCGGTCGCCGCGATGCCTGGCGTCGCGATCTGGTAATCGATGCGCCAGCCGACGTTCTTCTTCCAGGCCTCGCCGCGATTGGACCACCACGTGTATTGCTCGGGACGCGCGTCGACCTTGCGGAAGACGTCGACGAAGCCGATGTCGAACACGCGCGACAGCCACGCGCGCTCCTCGGGCAGGAAGCCCGAGTTCTTCTGGTTGCTGCGCCAGTTGCGAAGGTCGATCGGCTGGTGCGCGATGTTCCAGTCGCCGCACAGCACGACCTCGCGCCCCCGCCGGACGAGCCCCTCGAGGTGCGGCAGGAACGCGTCGAGGAAGCGGTATTTCGACGCCTGCCGGTGCGGCCCGCTCGAGCCCGACGGCAGGTAGACGCTGACGATCGACAGCTCGCGGAAATCGGCCTGCAGATAACGGCCCTCGGCGTCGAACTCGGCATGGCCGAAACCGGTGCCGACGCGAGGCGGGTGCTTCGCGTAGAGCGCGACGCCGCTGTAGCCCTTCTTCGCCGCCGGATGAAAGGCCGCGTGCGACTTGCGCGGCGCGGCGAGCGAGCGCGGCACGTCGCACGCGTCGCACTTGATCTCCTGCAGGCAGAGGACGTCCCACGGCTCGATGCGCACGAGCCAGCGGGCGAAGCCCTTGCGCTCGGCGGCGCGAAGGCCGTTGACATTGAGCGTGACGATGCGCATCGCGTCGGCGACAAAAAGCGCCGAGTTTACGCCGCTCCGCGCGGCGAGGCGGAGCTTATACTCGGGCGAACCGTTTCAGCATGTTCACGACAAATGAGCGATTTTCGCCAACAATTCCTGCAATTTGCATTGGCACATGACGTGCTTCGTTTTGGCGAGTTCGTAACGAAGGCCGGGCGCAGAAGTCCGTACTTTTTCAACGCGGGGTTGTTCTGTGATGGCGCGAGCCTCGGTCGGCTCGGCGAGTTCTACGCGCAGGCGTTGCTCGCATCCGGCGTGGACTGCGATCAGCTGTTCGGACCGGCGTACAAGGGCATTTCCCTTGCGGCCGCGACGGCGATCGCGCTGGCCGCGCGGGGTCACAATCTGCCGTTCGCATTCAATCGAAAGGAAGCGAAGGATCACGGGGAAGGTGGAAGCATCGTCGGGGCGAAGCTCCTCGGCCGCGTGATGATCGTCGACGACGTGATCACCGCGGGAACGTCGGTGCGCGAATCGGTGACGCTGATTCGCGCGCACGGCGCGAAGCCGGCAGGCGTGCTGATCGCGCTCGACCGGATGGAGCGCGGCCAGGGCGACGCATCGGCGGTGCAGGAAGTGCGCGCGACCTACGGGATACCGGTGGTTGCAATCGCGACCCTCGACGACGTGATGGCATTCATCGCCGGGCGTCCCGACCTCGCGGCGCACGCGAACGCGGTGACCGACTATCGGGCTCGGTACGGTGCCGCTCATTGAAGCGCAGGCGGGCCCCGCGAAGCGAAGGATGGTGATGAACGCAACGGCGTACCGGATCGATCGAAGAACGGCAGCGTGCCACGTCGCGGCTCTCGCGCTCGGCGTGTTGCTGGCCTTCGCGTCGGGACACGCGCGCGGCGCGCTCTACAAATGGACCGACGACCACGGGGAAGTGCACTACAGCGACAAGCTTCCGCTGGAGGCGGTCAATCGCGCGACGACGCAGTTGAACCGGCAGGGCGTCACGGTGCACCGGACCGAGGCGGCGAAGCCGGTCGCGCAACAGCCGGTCGCGCGCAGCGAAAGCGAAGAGCAGAAGCTGCGCGAAGCCGAGCGCGCGCGGGTGCTCGCCGCGCGGCGCGACCGCGCGCTCATCGAATCGTACACAAGCGAGGCGGAGATCGATCTCGCAAAGTCGCGCGCCGTCGGGACGATCGAGGGCCAGGTGCGCTCGGCCAACGCGTTCGTCGCACAGATGATGAAGCGGCGCCAGGAGCTCGAGGACAAGAAGCCGACCTACGCGCCGCGGCCGGTCCCGGGCTCGCTCGTGCGCGAGATCGAGACGATCGATGCGGAGGTCGAGCGCCAGAACGGGTTGATCGCCGCGAAGGAAAGGGAAGCGGCGAACGTCGCCGCCCGCTACGAGGCGGACAAGCAGCGCTTCCGTGAGTTGCGCGCGAACGCGAGCGGCTCCGTCGCCACCACCGACAGCCGCAGCGCGTCGACGGTCGGCATCACGCTGACCAGCGCGCGCTGACACCCGAGGCGGCCCGAGGCGTTCGCGCGCGGGGCTGTCGGGGTTCTTCCGCAGCCGCTGGGGCTGGCGGCGACGCCTCACCTGCGATAATCGGGGTTCCCAGGAACCCCGGTTCGCTTTCCCCATGGCTCAATACGTTTACACGATGAATCGTGTGGGCAAGGTCGTCCCGCCCAAGCGCGTCATCCTGAAAGACATATCCCTCTCGTTCTTTCCCGGCGCCAAGATCGGCGTGCTGGGTCTCAATGGCGCCGGCAAGTCGAGCCTCCTGCGCATCATGGCCGGCGAGGACAAGGAGTACGAAGGCGACGCCGTGCCGATGCCCGACCTCCGCATCGGCTTTCTGCCGCAGGAACCGAAGCTCGACCCGGCCGCGACGGTGCGCAGCATCGTCGAGGAAGGAATGGGCGAGGTGTTGCAGGCGAAGGCGAGGCTCGACGAGGTCTATGCGGCCTATGCCGAACCGGATGCCGACTTCGACGCGCTCGCCGCCGAGCAGGCGCGGCTCGAGGCGATCATCGCGGCGTCAGGGGCCGACGCGGCCGTGCAGATGGAGATCGCGGCCGATGCGCTGCGGCTGCCGCCATGGGACGCGAGGATCGGCACCCTTTCCGGCGGCGAGAAGCGGCGCGTCGCATTGTGCCGGCTGCTGCTGTCGAAGCCCGACATGCTGCTGCTCGACGAGCCGACGAACCACCTGGACGCCGAGAGCGTCGAGTGGCTCGAGCAGTACCTGGCCAAGTTCCCGGGCACCGTCATCGCGGTGACGCACGACCGCTACTTCCTCGACAACGCCGCAGAGTGGATTCTCGAGCTCGACCGCGGCTACGGCATTCCGTGGAAGGGCAACTACACGTCGTGGCTCGAGCAGAAGGAGCAGCGGCTCGAGCGCGAGGCGAAGCAGGAGGTCGCGCGAATCAAGGCGATGCAACGTGAGCTCGAGTGGGTGCGCACGAATCCGAAGGGACGGCAGGCGAAGAACAAGGCGCGGATCGCGCGCTTCGAGGAGCTCGCCTCGTACGAGCATCAGAAGCGCAACGAGACGCAGGAGATCTTCATCCCGGTCGCAGAGCGGCTCGGCAACGAGGTCATCGAGTTCCGCCACGTGAGCAAGGGCTTCGGCGATCGTCTTCTGATCGACGACCTGTCGTTCAAGGTGCCGCCGGGCGCGATCGTCGGCGTGATCGGACCGAACGGCGCGGGCAAGACCACGCTGTTCCGCCTCGTCACCGGGCGCGAGAAGCCCGATTCGGGCGAGGTGGTCATCGGCCACACGGCGCAGCTCGCCGTCGTCGACCAGACGCGCGAATCGTTGCCCAACGACAAGACGGCGTGGGAAGCGATCTCCGGCGGGCTCGACATCATCAACGTCGGCAAATTCGAGATGCCGTCGCGCGCCTACCTGGGCCGCTTCAACTTCAAGGGCCGCGACCAGCAGAAGAACGTCGGCCAGCTCTCCGGCGGCGAGCGCGGGCGTCTGCACCTCGCCGCGACGCTGCTCAAGGGCGGCAACGTGCTGCTGCTCGACGAGCCGTCGAACGACCTCGACGTGGAGACGCTGCGCGCGCTCGAGGACGCGCTGTCCGAGTTCGCCGGCAGCGCGCTCGTGATCTCCCACGACCGCTGGTTCCTGGACCGGATCGCCACGCACATCCTCGCCGCCGAGGACGACTCGAAGTGGGTCTTCTTCGAAGGCAACTATCAGGAGTACGAGGCCGACAAGAAGAAGCGCCTCGGCGAGGAGGGAGCGCGGCCGCACCGTCCCCGGTACAAACCTCTGATGCACTGACGCGCGCTTCAGCGTCCGCGCGCGACATCCGGGGTGGGTGGATTGCCTATGAGAGGCGCGCGACGCGAAGCGCGCGCACGGAACCCGCGAGCGGTCGGGCGGTCGGTGCAAGGCGGACAACAAGAAACCAGGAGGTCGGCGTGATCAAGTGGGCCATCATCTTCTTCATCATCTCGGTCGTCGCCGGCTTCTTCGGATTCACGGGCGTCGCTTCCGGGGCGAGGACGATCGCCAAGGTGCTGTTCTTCATCGCACTGGTGATCTTCCTGATCGTGCTGATCTTCGGCGTGATCCTCGGCACGCTCGTGTTCTAGCCCTCGTCCGGCGCGCCGCGTTTCAAGCGCACGGTCGCATCAGCCGGCGGCGTCGTCGCTTGGCGGCAGGGCGACGACCCGTATCGTCGCTTCGGTGACACCCTGGTCGACGAAGCCCAGGCGCTCGGATGCGGCGCGCGACACGTCCGCGACGCGCCCCTGGCAATAGGGTCCGCGATCGTTGACGCGCAGTCGTACGTGCTTGCCATTGGCGTTGTTCGTCACCTCGACAATCGCACCGAGGGGCAGCGTACGGTGGGCCATCGTGAACGCATGCGGATCGAAGCGCTCGCCGCTTGCCGTCTTGCGTCCGGCGAAGGAACGGCCATACCACGATACCTTCCCCCGCTGGAGCGGCCGTGTCGCCGTCGCGGTGCGGTCCGTCGCGGCAACCGAGCCGTCGATTGCCGCTCCCGGTCGTGTCGGAGACTGCGCAGTCGCCGCGTGAGTGAAAAGGCAAAGGCTGGCGAGCAACATCAACGAGCGTCGGCCGGGCATTGGCGTAAAGGAGAAGAGTCGGGATTCCGTTCTGAATCAATCGGAATCGCCGGGTTCCCTCACGCTTTTCTCAAGATCGTGTCAGACGATGGCGCAGGACGTCGTTGACCTGAGCCGGATTGGCCTTGCCTTTGGACGCCTTCATCACGTGGCCGACCAGCGCGTTGAAGGCCTTTTCCCGGCCCGCGCGAAACTCGGCGACGATCGTCGCGTTCTCCGCGAGCACCGTGTCGACGAGCCTCTCGATGGCGCCCGGGTCCGAGATCTGCCGCAGGCCGCGTCGCTCGATGATGGCGTCCGCGTCGCCTTCACCCGCCCACATCGCGTCGAACACGTCCTTCGCGATCTTGCCCGAAACCGTTCCATCGGCGACACGGCGCAGCAGGCCGGCGAGTTCCACCGCCGATACCGGTGCTGCACGGATCGGGATGTCCGCGCGGTTGCGTGCCGCGCTGAATTCGCCGAGCACGAAATTGGCGACGAGCTTGCGGCGTGCCGGATCGCTCGCGGGCAGCGCCTCGCACACCGCCTCGTAGTACGCGACGAGTTCGCGCGACGCCGTCAGCTGCTGCGCGTCGTAGTCGCCGAGCCCGTGCTCGGCCGCGAGCCGCGTGCGCATCGCCGCAGGCAGTTCCGGCATTTCGCTCGCGATGCGCTCGATCCAGCCTTCGTCGATCGCGAGCGGCGGGAGGTCGGGGTCGGGAAAGTAGCGGTAGTCCTGCGCGTCTTCCTTGCTGCGCATGGGTCGCGTCTCGCCACGGTCGGCATCGAAGAGCCGCGTCTCCTGGACGACGCGACCGCCGTCTTCCACCAGCTCGATCTGGCGTCGGGCCTCGTACTCGATCGCCTGCGCGAGGAAGCGGAAGCTGTTCAGGTTCTTGATCTCGCAGCGCGTGCCGAGGGGCTCACCGGGCCGGCGAACCGAGACGTTCGCGTCGCATCGGAAATTGCCTTCCTGCATGTCGCCGTCGCAGATGCCGATCCACGTGACGAGCGCGTGCAGCGTCCTGGCATAGGCAACCGCCTCGGCGGCGCTGCGCATGTCGGGCTCCGACACGATCTCGAGCAGCGGCGTGCCCGCGCGATTCAAGTCGATGCCCGAGACGTCGCCGAGAGCCGGCGGCAGCCCTTCATGCAGCGACTTTCCCGCGTCCTCCTCGAGATGCGCGCGCGTGAGCCGCACGCGCTTCTCGCCCGCGTCGGTCACGATCGTGACGCCGCCGCCCTGCACGACCGGCGTCTCGTACTGCGAGATCTGGTAGCCCTTCGGAAGATCCGGATAGAAATAGTTCTTTCGCGCGAAGACGCTGCGTCGGTTGATCGTGCCGCCGACAGCGATCCCGAAGCGAATCGCGCGCTCGACCGCACCGCGATTCAGCACGGGCAGGACCCCCGGCAGCGCGATGTCGACGGGCGACGCCTGCGTGTTCGGCGGCGCCCCGTATGCCGTCGACGCGCCCGAGAAGATTTTCGATACGGTCGAAAGCTGCGCGTGCGTCTCGATGCCGATGACGATCTCGAAGCTCATCGCACCCTCTCGGCCGCGCCATTGCGCCGGGTTTGTTCCCGCTCCTCGAGCGAAGGGGTGCGCAAGTGCCAGTCCGTCACTTGCTGGTAGCGATGCGCCACGTCGAGAAGCCGCGCTTCGTCGAAGTAACGTCCCTGCAGTTGCAGCCCGATCGGCAGCCGTTGAGGGGTGAAGCCGCAGGGAATCGACATCGCCGGCATGCCGGTCAGGTTCGCGGCGATCGTGAAGATGTCGTTCAGGTACATCTGCACCGGATCGTCGGCCTTCGCGCCGATGGGGAACGCGCACGTCGGCGCGGTCGGTCCGGCGATCACGTCGCAGCGCTCGAACGCCTGCACGAAATCGCGGGCGATCAGCCGGCGCACCTTCTGCGCCTTCAGGTAGTACGCGTCGTAGTAGCCGTGCGAAAGCACGTAGGTTCCGACGAGGATGCGGCGCTTCACCTCCGCGCCGAAACCTTCCGCGCGCGTGCGGCAGTACATGTCGTCGAGGTCGCGATAGTCGGCGGCGCGATGGCCGTAGCGGACGCCGTCGAAGCGCGAAAGATTCGACGATGCCTCCGCGGGCGCGATCACGTAATAGACGGGTACCGCGTGCCGGACCATCGGCAGGTCGACGTCGACGGTCGTCGCTCCGAGCGCGCGCAAATCGCCGAGCGCGACCTCCAGGGCTTCGGCGACCTCGGCCTCGAGGCCGGCAGCGAAATACTCGCGCGGCAGCCCGATCCGCACTCCGGCAAGCGGTTGCGCGGTCGCGGGTCGCGCGAGCAGGCGAGCGTAATCGTCGGCGGGGCGCGGAATCGACGTCGCATCGCGCGGATCGTGTCCGGCCATCGCGTTCATCAGCAACGCGCAGTCCTCGGCGGTGCGCGCGAACGCGCCCGGCGTGTCGAGGCTCGACGCGAACGCGACGAGGCCGTAGCGCGAGCACACGCCGTACGTCGGCTTCAGCCCGC
This sequence comes from Casimicrobiaceae bacterium, assembly GCA_035455705.1. Classification (GTDB taxonomy): domain Bacteria; phylum Pseudomonadota; class Gammaproteobacteria; order Burkholderiales; family Casimicrobiaceae; genus VBCG01. Next base: position 23,136 of record DATIEN010000140.1, read on the forward strand.
AGACGCCGGTCAGCGCCGCCGGCTGGCGAATGGAGCCGCCCGTATCGGTGCCGGTCGTCGCGGGCAGCAGGCCGGCGGCGACCGCCGCTGCCGAGCCACCCGAGCTGCCCCCCGGCACGCAGGTGGCGCTCCACGGGTTGCGGACCGGCCCGAAGTACGAGGTCTCGCTCGACGAGCCCATCGCGAACTCGTCCATGTTCGTCTTGCCGACCAGCACGGTTCCGGCGTCGCGCAGGCGAGCGACGACGTGCGCGTCGTACGGCGCGACGAAATGCTCGAGCATTCGCGACCCGCAGGTCGTGCGCAAGCCGGCCGTCATCAGCACGTCCTTGTGCGCGATGGGGATGCCCGCGAGCGTCGCCGCGTCGCCGCGCGTGAGCGTCGCGTCGGCGGCACGCGCCTGCGCCAGCGCACCCTCCTCGTCGACGCTGATGAACGCGTTGAGCGACGGCTGCGCCGCGTCGATGCGCGCGAGCGTGTGCCGCACGAGCTCCTCGCTCGACAGCTCGCGTGCGCGAAGCGCGCGAGCAAGGCTCGCGATCGTCGCCGGCGCGGTCTCCCGACTCATTCGATGACCTTGGGCACGATGTAGAGGCCGTTCGCGACTGCCGGCGCTTCGGCCTGGTAGCGTTC
>DATIEN010000141.1:0-3450 GCA_035455705.1 Casimicrobiaceae bacterium
CGAACCCGCGCGGTGACATCTGGTGGGGTGGCACGGGCGATCCGCACCTGCAGGCCGCCGAGGAGGGTCTCACCGAGCCGTACAAGTCGCCGATGCTCGCGCAGCTGCAGGACTGGGCGGTGAAGCAGGCCGAGGAATCGAAGTACCGCACCGTCGGCGTCTACGCCGGCGCGCTCGGCTACACGTACAACACCGAGCTCCTGAAGAAGAAGGGCATCGCCGAGCCCAAGTGCTGGGTCGACCTCGTCAAGCCGGAGTTCAAGGACGAGGTGCAGGTCGCGAACCCGAACTCGTCGGGCACGTCGTACAACATGCTCGCGACGCTCGTTCAGATCATGGGCGAGGACAAGGCGTTCGATTACCTGAAGAAGCTGCACAGGAACGTCAACCAGTACACCAAGTCGGGGGCGGCACCGGCGCGTGCCGCGGCGACCGGCGAGACGATGGTCGGCATCGTGTTCCAGCACGACGCGCTGTACCAGATCCTCGGCGGCGCCCCGCTCAAGATCGTGTCGCCGTGCGAGGGCATCGGCTACGAGATCGGCAGCATGAGCATCATCAAGGGCGCGAAGAACATGGACAACGCGAAGAAGTGGTACGACTGGGCCCTGACGCCCGAAGCGCAGGCGATCGGCCTCGACGCGAAGGTTTCGTACCAGCTGCCTTCGAACAAGAGCGCGCCGGTGTCGCCGCTCGCGCCCAAGTTCTCCGAGATCAAGCTCATCAACTACGACTTCGCGAAGTACGGTTCGACCGCCGAGCGCACCCGGCTTCTGCAGCGCTGGGACAAGGAGGTTTCGACGCTGCCGAAGTAGCGGAACCGAGGCGGGTCGGAGACGGCGTTGGCGCAGCGCTCTTCGAGGCCGCCCGCATCGCTGTGCGTCGTCGCTGACCCCGCCGGGTCCTGCGCATGGCAACTCCGCTGACGGCGCCGCTGCCGGCCGCGCACCGGCGCATCGCCGCGCGGGACGTCACGACGACCTGGTTCGCGGCGGTCGCGCTCGCCGCGCTCGCGCTTTTGCCGTGGGCGCTGGACGGTGGCGCGAGCGCGCTTCGTCTCGCATCGGGAGCGGCAGCCGCGAAGTGGCCACACTATTCGGCGGCGCTGGCGCTTTCGCCGGTTCTCGTCGCCGCGCTCGCGACGCTCGCGTGCGCGTGGCTCGGCCTCACCCGCTCGACCGCGCTCGCGGCGGCCGTGGCGCTCGCGTGGGCATTCGGCCAGGGTTTCGTCGCCGGCGTCGACGGCCCGCCGTTCGGCATCGGCGCGGTCGTCGCGCTTTCGGCGCTGACGCTCTGCCTCGCGCGCGGCCTCGCGCAGAGCGGCCTTTTCACGGGCAACACGACGATCGCGACGATCGTCGTCACGATCGGGCTGCTGCTCGTGCTGTTCATCTTCTATCCGATCGGCACCGCACTGATCGCGGCGGTGCAGGATGCGCGCGGCCACTTCGCGCCGCACCTCGTCGGCGAGCGCCTGCTGACCGACGACATATGGGGGCTCGGATGCGTCGGCGGCGGCACGCGTTGCGGCGTCGCGATCAACTCGGCGCTGCTCGCGACGATCGTCGGCGTCGCCTCGACGCTGCTCGGGCTGGCGCTGGCGCTCGTCGTGCAGCGGGGTGGCCAGCGCTACGCGGCGGTGCTGAAGGTCATGTCGGTGCTCCCCGTCATCACGCCGCCGTTCGTCGTCGCGCTCGCGCTCGTCGTGCTGTTCGGACGCACCGGGCTCATCACGAGCTGGCTCTCGGTGATCGGCATCCCGCGCTCACGCTGGATCTACGGCCTTCCCGGCGTCGCGATCGCGCAATTGCTCACGTTCACGCCGATCTCCTTCATGCTGCTGCACGGTGCGCTCGCGGCGATCAGTCCCGCGCTCGAGGAAGCGGCGCAGACGCTGCGCGGAACGCGAAGCCGGGTCTTTCGCACCGTCACGTGGCCGCTGCTGCGGCCGGCGCTCGCGAACGCGTTCCTGCTCGCGTTCGTCGAGAGCCTCGCCGATTTCGGCAACCCGATCGTGCTCGCCGGCAACTTCGAGGTGCTGTCGACGAAGATCTTCTTCGCCGTTGCCGGCGCGCAGTACGACGCGGGGCGCGCCGCGGTCCTCGCGATCGTGCTGCTCGCGCTGACGCTGCTCGCGTTCGTGCTGCAGCAACGGTGGGTGGGCCGTGCCTCGTACGTCACCGTGAGCGGCAAGGGCGACGGAGGCGCGCCCGCGGCGCTGCCGCGCAGACTGTGGCTGACCTGCTTCTGGATCGCCGCGGCGTTCATCGTATTCACGCTGATGTGCTACGCGGTGATCGTGACCGGGGGCTTCGTCCGCGACATCGGCCGCGGCGACATGACACCGTCGTTCCGCCACTTCCTCGACGGCTTCCGCCTCGAATGGTCGGCGCGCGGTCTGCTCTTCAGCGGCTCCGCCTGGGACAGCCTGTTCACGACGATCGAGGTCGCGCTCGTCTCGGCGCCGCTCACGGCGCTCGTCGGGCTGCTCTCCGCCTACGTCGTCACCCGGCACCGTTTCGCCGGCCGGCACGCATTCGAGTTCCTGACCCTTCTGTCGTTCGCCATACCCGGCACCGTCATCGGCGTCTCGTACATCGTCGCGTTCAACGTCGCGCCGCTCGAGCTGACCGGCGGCATGGCGATCCTCGTGCTCTGCTTCGTGTTTCGCAACATGCCGGTCGGCGTGCGCTCGGGCGTCGCGGCGCTCGCGCAGATCGACCGCACGCTCGACGAGGCGTCGGCGACGCTGCACGCGTCGACGTGGCGAACGTTGACGCGCGTGATGATGCCGCTCCTGCGCTCGGCGATCCTCGTCACGCTCGTGTTCAGCTTCACGCGCGCGATGACGGCGGTGTCCGCCGTGATCTTCCTCGCGACCGCCAAGTACAATCTGTCGACCGTCTACATCATCAATCGGGTCGAGGCCGGCGAGTATCCGCTCGCCATCGTCTACTCGACGGTGCTGATGCTGTTCATGCTTGCCGTGCTGCTCGGCATGCAGAAGCTCGTCGGCGAGGCGCGCCTCGGCCGGCGCACGGCCGGCGTCGTCGTCGCACCGCAATGACCGGCGAATACGACGACCACGCACTCGCGGCGAACGGCCGCCCCGAGCGGCGAGTTCCGCCCCCGCGGCGGGCAGCGAAGTCGCGCAGCGGCGAGCGTGGGCAAATCATATGACCGGGGGTGTCCTCTTCGAGCACGTCAGCAAGCGCTACGGCGAGGTGACCGCCGTGGACGACGTTTCGTTCGAGGTGCGCCAGGGCGAGCTCGTCACGCTGCTGGGGCCGTCGGGATGCGGCAAGACGACGACGCTGCGGATGGTCGCGGGTCTCGAGGCGGTGACGGGCGGGCGCATCCTGATCGGCGGCGACGACGTCACGCATCGCGCGGCGAACGAGCGCGACGTCAGCATGGTCTTCCAGTCGTACGCGCTGTTCCCGCACATGA
>DATIEN010000142.1:0-4069 GCA_035455705.1 Casimicrobiaceae bacterium
GGGTACAGCGCAAAGGCGCCGCTGCCGGCGGGCTCGCGCAGCGGGCAGATCCACACCGGCACGATGCCGATCTCGCGCAGCAGGAAGCCGAGGAACTCGTCGGCGTGCGCGAGCGGAATGTCCACGTCCTGGATCACCGACTCGGCGCGGATGCCGCGCAACCGGTTGAGCGCTGCCATGGCGCCGATCCGGCTGTTCCAGCGCATGATCTTCTGGTAGGTGATCGAATTGAGCCGCGTACGGCCGTAGAGCCTGCGCACGAGCGGATGCTGCGCGCCCACGTTCCTCGAGCACCAGAACCAGTCGGTGTCCCAGCGCCACAGGTAGTCGCGCGTCGTCAGGTAGTCGACGCTGCGCTCGCGCAGCGACCGGTAGTAGATTTGCTCGAACGTGTAATCGCTGGCCCATGGGGCGTCGTCGGTGAAGCGCCCGCGCGACAGCACGAGATCGCCGCGGCCGAACACGACGCCGTCGACGAAATCGACGCCGTCGTCGGCGCATGCCTGCGCGAGGTCCGCGAAGAAGCGGCCCTCGTCGTCGTGGCGCGCGTGATCCACCCGCACGTACCGTTTCACCGGCAGCGTGCGCGCCGTGAGCTTCAGCGCGTAGCCGAGCGTCCCATACGAATTGGGAAAGCCGAGGAAGAGGTCGCGGTGCTCGTTGTCGGCGGTGCAGGAAACCACGCGTCCGTCGCCGGTCAGGACGTCCATCGCGACGATCGCGTGATGCACGAGGCCGTGCCGGAACGACGTCGCCTCGATGCCCACGCCGGCCACGGCACCGCCGAGCGTGATCGACTTGAGCTGCGGCACCACGGCAGGCATCGTCCCGTGCGCAAGCGTCGCGTCGGCGAGGTCGACGAACGTCGTCATGCCTTCCGCATCGACGGTTCCGCGTTCGGGATGCACCGCGACGACCCCGGCGAAGTGGCCGAGATCGATCCGCGGACGCCGTGCCGCGCGGTCGCGAAAGAGGTTCGACGTCGTCTTCGCGAGGCCGACGCGCACCTCGGCCGTTTGCGGTGTGGCGGCGAGCGCCGCGAGAAGCTGCTTCTTCTTCCGCTCGTAGGCGAGCGTGCCAGTGGCGGCGTCGCTCACGCCGCGCTTACCGGTACAGGAATGCGCGGCTCATCGGATAACCGGTCACGTTGCCCTTGCTGACGGTGACCTGAAACAGGTGCGTGCGCGAGTTCTTCGAGCGGAACATTTCCGCGCACGACCACAGGTACGTGCGCCAGATGCGGCGCTGGCGCTCGTCGAAACGCTTCGGATCGAGCGCCTGGATCTTCGGCCAGTTCTCGTCGAAGCGCGCCGCCCAGTTGTCGAGCGTCAGCGCGTAGTGGCGGCGCAGGTTCTCGATGTCGAGCACCTCGAGGCCGCAGGCATCCATCGCATCGATCGCTTCGTGGAGGCTGGGAATCCAGCCGCCGGGAAAGATGTATTTTCGGATGTAGAACTCGGTGTCGAATGACCCGACATGACCGATGAAATGGATGACGCCGAGCGCGCCGGGCTTCATCGCGTCGGCGTGCGCGCGCACGACCTCGCGCAGGCAATCGGGGCCCGCGTGCTCGAGCGTGCCGATCGACAGCAGCTTGTCGTATTGTCCGGGCATTTCGCGGAAATCGCATTCGACGACACGAATCTTGTCGGTGAGGCCCCGGCGCCGGATCTCGTCGTCGAGCTCCCGGACCTGCTCGGTCGTCGTGTTGATGCCGGTCCCGAGCGCGCCGTAGTTCTCCCACGCGTGGAAGAGCAGGCCACCCCAGCCGCAGCCCACGTCGATGAAGCTTTCGCCGCCGGTGAGCTGCACTTTCCGGCAGACGTGATCCATCTTGTTGCGTTGCGCTTCCTCGAGGGTCTGCGTGCCTTCCTTCCAGTACGCGCACGTGTACATCATGCCGATGCGGTCGAGCCACGGCTCGTAGAACGCCTTGCCGAGGCCGTAGTGAAAACGCGCGTTCGCCTTCGCCTGCGCGATCGACTTGTTCGAGAACCGCATTTCGTGCAAACGGTTGCGCAGGCGGACGAGTCGGTTCGGGTTCTCGGACAGCTTGCGCTCCATCGCGATGCGAAAGGCGAGCGGGAACTCGCCTTCGACGTCGACGTCGCCGTCGAAGTAAGCCTCGAGGATGCCCACGTGACCGTAGCGAAGGAGGCGCAGCTCGCCGCGGCGCCGCCGAAAGACGATCGTGAAGCGCGGCGCGTCGCCGCTCACGTATTCGGAGCCGTTCGAGAACACGATGCGGCACGGGATCGAGGAGCCCTGCGTCATCGCGTCGAGAAGCTCGCGCACGGCGCCCGAGGGCTGGCGGCCGCGGATGTCGGCGCGGCCTGTCTGGTGAGCCGGCAACGGATTCATGTCGTCCTGATGCTTGCGAAAGGTTGCAGTGGAATCACGAAACGGGCCGGCCGCGGCCGGCAGGGCGAATGATAAATGAGGCTCACCGGCACGCGGAAGTCCGGGCCGCGCGACCCTTTGCACGATCGCGATCCGCAATGCGCGGTCGAAGGCATAATGGAGCAGGGAGGGTCATCGCTTGGCGGACGCGACGAAACGGTTGGCGGCCTTGCCGCGCGCCGCACTGGCGCGGCTGTCGCGCGGCATCGAGAGGGAGAGCCTGCGCGTGCGGCCGGACGGCTCGCTTGCCACGAGCCCTCATCCGAGAGCGCTGGGCTCGGCGCTCACGCACCCGCACATCACGACGGATTTCAGCGAGTCCCAACTCGAGCTCATCACCGGCGTGCAGCCGAGCGTCGCATCGTGCCTGCGCGAGCTGACGGAGATCCATCAGTTCGTCTACCGGGCGATCGCCGGCGACGCGTTGTGGGCGTGCAGCATGCCGTGCCGCCTGCCGCCCGACGACGAAATTCCCATCGGGCGCTACGGCGAGTCGAACATCGGCCGCCTGAAGACCGTCTACCGGCGCGGCCTGTCGCACCGTTACGGACGGCGGATGCAGACGATCTCCGGGGTCCACTACAACTTCTCGCTTCCGGACGACGCGATGGCGGCGCTGCAGGCCCACGCCGGCGACGGCGCATCGGATGCCGAGTACCGCACGCGACGCTACTTCGCGACGATCCGCAACTTCCGGCGCGTGTCGTGGCTGCCGCTCTATCTGTTCGGCGCGTCCCCGGCAGTGTGCCGCTCGTTTGTCGACGGCCGCCCGCATCGGCTGCAGACGTTGTCCGAGGATACGCTCTACCTGCCGCACGCGACATCGCTGCGCATGGGTCCGCTCGGTTACCAGAGCGACGCGCAAAGCCGCCTCGCCGTCAGCTTCAACTGCCTCGAAAGCTACGCGGCGTCGCTTCATCACGCGCTGACCGAGCCTTACCCCGGTTACGAGGCGATCGGCATTCGCGGCGACGATGGCGAGTACCGGCAACTCGCGACGACGCTGCTGCAGATCGAGAACGAGTTCTACGGAACCATCCGCCCGAAGCGCCGCATTCGCCGTGGCGAGCGTCCGCTGCACGCGCTGACAGAGCGCGGCGTCGAGTACCTCGAGGTGCGCAGCCTCGACGTCGATCCGTTCTCGGCCGTCGGCGTGGATCCGGTGACGATGCGCTTCCTCGACGTGCTGCTGCTTCACTGTGCACTCGAGGAAAGCCCGCCCGATGCGCCGGAGGAGATCGCACGGATCGCGAAGAACCAGTTCCGCGTGGCCGAACGCGGCCGCGAGCCGGGGCTGCGCCTCGCGCGCGGCGCCGCGGAACTGGCGCTGCGTGAATGGGGTCTCGAGGTGCTGCAGTCGTGCGCGCCGATTGCCGAGACACTGGATGGCGCGAGCGGCGGACGCGATCATGCGGAAGCGATGGCCGTCGCCGGCGAGCGCTTGCGCGATCCCGAGCGCACGCCCTCCGCGCGCGTGCTGCGCGAGATGCGCGCGCGGCACGACGACTCGTACGTCGCGTTCGCGCTCGCGCGGTCGCTCGCGCATCGCGACGCGATGCTCGCGCTGCCGCTTGCGCCCGACGCTGCGAGCCGGCTTGCTGCGATGGCCGAGGCATCGCTCGTCGAGCAGCGCAAGGTCGAAGAGACGGACGACATGCCGTTCGAGCTC
>DATIEN010000143.1:0-32550 GCA_035455705.1 Casimicrobiaceae bacterium
AAGTCGTGGCCGCCGCGCGGCTCGCGCAGATCCACGATTTTGTGGCGTCGTTGCCGGCGGGCTACGAGACGACGGTCGGCGAGCGCGGCCTGAAGCTTTCCGGCGGCGAGAAGCAGCGCGTCGCGATCGCGCGCGCGATCCTGAAGCGGCCCGCAATCCTGATCTTCGACGAGGCGACGTCGGCGCTCGACTCGCGCGCCGAGAAGGCGATCCAGGCCGAGCTCAAGCTGATCGCGCGCGACCACACCTCCCTCACCATTGCGCATCGGCTGTCCACGATCGTCGACGCCGACGAGATCCTCGTGCTCGAGCATGGGCGCATCGTCGAGCGCGGCACGCATGTTGCTCTGCTTGCCGCCGACGGCGTGTACGCACGGATGTGGCGCCTGCAACAGGACGAGCGGCGCGACGAGGCGGGCTCGCCGGCAGGAGCCGGCGGCACTGCGGATCGGCCGGGGAGCGAGCCGCACGAGCTCAACCCGGCAACCGCGGCGGCCGCGGCCGCGACCCTGCGCAGCGCGCCCTGATTACCGATCGGCGACCGATGGTTGACGGCGGTCGGGGAGCCGTGCGATAAACGCGCCGAATTGTTGAGAGTCCCAGTGATGAAACCTGCGGTGTCGCTTGTTTTTGCGAGTCTTGTGGTCTTCTCCACGGCCGCGGCCGCCGTCGACCCCGACCCGGCGCGGCTCAAGCTCGCGTCCGGCAACGTCCTCGTCCTCGACGCTGCCGCGGATCGTCAGATTTACGCAAAAGCGGCAGACGAAGTCACCCCGATCGCCTCGGTCACCAAGCTGATGACCGCCATGGTCGTCCTCGACGCCCAGCAGCCGCTCGACGAGGCTCTCGACATCGACACCACGGACTACGATTACCTGAAGCACAGCTCGTCGCGGCTTCGCGCGGGCACGACGTTGTCGCGCCGCGAGATGCTGCGCCTCGCGCTGATGTCGTCCGAGAACCGCGCCGCCGCCTCCCTCGCCCGGCACTATCCCGGCGGCACGCAGTCGTTTGTGACGGCAATGAACTTCAAAGCGCTGTCGCTCGGCCTCACGCATACGCACTACTCGGACCCCACCGGCCTTTCGCCCGCGAACGTCTCGACGGCGAGCGACCTCGCGAAGCTGGTGCAAACGGCGGCCGACTATCCGCTGATCCGCGAATTCACGACGACGCCTTCGTACCTGGTGGAGACCGACAGCGGCCGCACGCTGGGCTTCAACAACTCGAACGCGCTCGTGAAGAAAAGCGACTGGGACATCACGCTGCAGAAGACCGGCTACATCCGCGAGGCGGGCAAGTGCGTCGTGATGATGGTGAACATCGCGAGCAAGCCGTTCGTAATCGTGCTGCTCGACTCGCTCGGCAAGTACACGCGGATCGCCGACGCGCAGCGCGTCAAGTATTGGCTCGAAACCGGCGAATCGCTGGCGCTGACGCCCGTGAAGGCGGCACGCGCCGTCAAGGCACGGGCGGCGCACGTCGGCCAGCGCGTGCACGGCACGCTGCATCCCCGCATCGTCAAGACCGCGCAAAAGCGCTGAATCTCGCGCGGGCGGGAAGTCGTCGTCGCGAAGCTTCGCTCCTACCTGCCTTTTCGCCGGTGCTGCTCGTAGAGCTCCGCCGCGTGCGCGCGCGTCTTCGCGGTGACGGCGCTGCCCCCGGTCATCCGCGCCAGCTCGTCGATCCGCTGAACGCGCGAGAGGGTCGAAAGCGTGCTCGCTGACTGGTCGCCGTCGCTTGACTTCACGACCTGGAAATGATGATCGGCGTGCGCGGCGACCTGCGGCAAGTGCGTGACGCACAGCACCTGCCGGCGCAGCGCCAGCGTCTGCAGCATGCTGCCCACGGTGGCCGCGACCGCGCCGCCTATGCCGGTGTCGACCTCGTCGAAGACGAGGGTCGGGACGCGGCCGACTTCGCTGGCCGCGATCTGGATCGCGAGCGCCACCCGCGAGAGCTCGCCGCCTGACGCGATGCGCGAAAGCGGCGCGGGCGTCTGCTTGGGGTGCGTCGCGATCATGTACACGACGCTCTCGCCCCCGTAACTTGCCGGCGACGAAGCCGGCTCGAGCGCGACGTCGAAGCGGCCGCCGCGCATCGCGAGCGCCTGCATCGCCGCGGTCACGCGCTGCGCGAGAGCCTTCGCCGCCGTCATTCGCTTCGCGGACAGCGTGGCGGCGAGTTCGTCATAGCGGCCCTTGGCCGTTGCGACAGCCGTTTCAAGCGCGTTCGCATCGCTCGACTGCTCGAGCTCCGCGAGTCTCGCGGACGTCTCGGCCGCGAGCGCGTGCAGCGCCTCGGGGCGCACGCGGTGCTTGCGTGCGACATCGTGGATGGCCGAGAGACGATCGGTCACGCGCGCGAGCTCGTCGGGATCGAGATCCAGGCGCCGGCGGTAGTCGCGTACCGCGCGTGCCGCCTCGTCGAGCTGAATCGACGCGGGCGCGAGCAGGGCGACGATGTCGGCCAACGCGGGGTCGTCGTTGGCGGCCTGCATCAACCGTTGCTCGATTCGCGCCAAACGGCGTGTGATCGCATCGTCGCCCTCGCTCAGTGCCTCCTCGGCCTGCTCGGCCGCACCGATCAGCTGCGCGGCGTTTGCAAGACGCCGCTCGGCACCCGTGAGCGCGCCCCACTCGTCGGGCGCGAGCGCGAGACCTTCGAGCTCGCGTTGCCGCTCGCGCAACGCGTCCCGTTCGGTGGCGAAGGCCGCCTCGGCATGGACCGCGGCGTCGCGCCGCTCGACCGCGGACCGCCACGCGCGCCAGGCCTCGCCGACGTCCGCGGCGAGCGGCGCGAATCCGCCGAACGCGTCCAGCAACTCGCGCTGCGCTTCGGAGGCGACGAGCGCCTGGTGTTCGTGCTGGCCGTGCATGTCGATCAGGCGCCCGCCCAGGTCCGCGAGCTGCGCGAGCGTCGCCGGGCGGCCGTTGATCCACGCGCGGCTCCTCCCCTGCGCGTCGAGCGTGCGACGAAGCAGGATCTCGTCCCCGGCATCGAGTCCCTGCGCCGCGAGCCATTGCGCCACGTGCGGCGCGTCGTCGAAGGAGAACGTCGCCGCGAGCTCCGCCCGCTCGGCGCCCGGTCGTAGCTGCCGCGTTTCGAAGCGGTCGCCGAGCAGCAAGGCCAGCGCGTCGAGCAGGATCGACTTGCCCGCGCCGGTCTCCCCGGTCAGCACCGTGAAGCCGGGTGCGAACTCGACGTCGAGCGTGTCGACCACGACGAAATGGCGAATCGACAGCGCACGGAGCATGGCCGCGATGCGAAGGCGGCGCGATCAGCGCGCGAGGGGCGACGTGCGCCGCTCAGCGCGCATCGCCGTGCGTGAGCCGCTCGGGCGTTTCGCTCCAGTGCAGCTTTTCGCGCAGCATCGCGAAGTAGTCGTGATACTCGGGATGCAACAGCCGCGCCTTGTGGGTCGCGCGGCGCGCGGCGACGCGATCGCCCTCGACCAACTCGAAGTGCGCCTGGCCGTCGCAGTGCACGGCGGCGTCGCGGCCGCGGCTCACCGTGATCGACACGGTACACGCATCCGGGATCGCAATCGGGCGATGCGTGAGCGCATGGGGCGCGATGGGAACGAGCGCGAACGCCGGCACCTCGGGTGCGATGATCGGCCCGCCCGTCGACAGCGCATAGGCGGTCGAACCGGTGGGGGTCGCCACGATGACGCCGTCCGCGCGCATCGCATAGACGAAGCGTCCGTCGACCTCGACCGCGCACTCGATCATGCTGCCCAGGCCGCCGCGATTGACGACGACCTCGTTCAGCGCCGGCGCGGACGTCGTCGTGCCGTTGGCGCGAAGCAGCGTCACGGCGAGCAGCGTGCGGCGCTCCTCCGCGTAGCGGCCATCGAGCATCGCCGCGATCGTCGGTTCCATCTTCGCGACCGGGATGTCGGTGAGGAAGCCCAGTCGCCCGAGGTTGACGCCGATCAGCGGCACGTCGTGCGGTGCGAGCGTGCGCGCGACCGACAGCATCGTACCGTCCCCGCCGAGAACGATGGCGAGATCGATCGCGTCCGGCAGCCGTTCGTCGGGCAGCGTCGTCACGCCGGGGATGTCGCCTCCACCCGCGTTCGGCTCGACAACGACCGTGTGGCCGCGGGCGAGCAAAAAGCCCGCGAGCGCGGCAACCGGAGCCGCCGCCGCCGGGCCGCCGTGGCGCCCGATCAGCGCGATCCGGGGAAAGCGTTCCGGCGTGCGGGCGGACATCCGCGGATTAAACCATAGCGCCCCGGCCGCCCGCGCTCGGCGCCTTGGCCGATGGCGCCGGCGCCCCAACCTTGCAAGGTAATATAAGCGTGGCGCAAGTCGCACGAAACGCGCCTCACCCGGATGGACGTGTTGGACACTCGCGCGCAACACCTGTTGAAGACCCTCGTCGAACGCTATGTCGCCGAAGGGCAGCCGGTCGGCTCGCGCGCGCTATCACGGCACTCGGGCCTCGACCTCTCGCCGGCGACGATTCGCAACGTCATGGCCGATCTCGAGGAGATGGGCCTGATCGCGAGTCCGCACACGTCGGCGGGGCGCGTGCCGACGCCGCGCGGCTACCGCTTCTTCGTCGACAGCCTGATGGTCATGCAGCCGCTCGAGGACACCGAGATCCATCGGCTGGAGGACGAGCTCAACGCGGACCGGCCGCAGCAGATCGTCAGCGCGGCGGCGTCGGTGCTGTCCCAGCTCACGCAGTTCGCCGGCATCGTCGCCACGCCGAAACGGCGCGAGGCGTCGTTTCGCCACCTCGAGTTCCTTCGCCTGTCGGACCGACGTGTGCTGCTGATCATCGTCACGTCGGAAGGCGACGTGCAGAACCGGATCCTGCACACCGATCGCTCGTACACGCCGCAGCAGTTGATCGAGGCGACCAACTTCTTCAACCAGAATTTCGCGGGCCAGCCTTTCACCGGCATACGGGAGCGGCTCGCCGAGGAGCTGCGCGCACTGCGCGAGGACATCGCCATGCTGATGACCGCGGCGGTCGACGCCGGCGAGGGTGCGCTCGCCGAGGGCGACGCGCTCGTCGTGACCGGCGAGCGCAATCTACTGAACGCCGAGGACCTCGCGTCGAACATGCAGCGCCTGCGGCGCCTGTTCGAGCTTTTCGAGCAGAAGACGTCGCTGCTGCACCTGCTCGACATTTCGCAGCGCTCACCCGGCGTGCAGATCTACATCGGGGGCGAGTCGGGCCTCGTCCCGCTCGACGAATGCAGCGTCGTCACCGCGAGCTACGAGGCGAACGGCCAGGTCATCGGCACGCTCGGCGTGATCGGGCCCACCCGAATGGCGTACGAGCGGATCATCCCGATCGTCGACGTCACCGCGCGGCTGCTCTCGAACGCGCTGTCGCGCGAGCTCGACGACTGAGCAATCGGCCGCGTCGTCGATGATCTGCGGCGGCTGTTGTTCGCGGTGTCGGAACCGGCATTCACCGGACGGTTCCGCATGCGGCGCGCGCGGCGCTCGAACGGCCGGGGCTGCGCGAGCGCGTGCCGTTCAAGGACCACCGCGATTGATTCGACACGCGAGGAAGCGCAAGTGCATGTAGCGATCGAGCAGGTCCTTGGTTTCCGCCACGCCGCCGCTGGTGCCGCCCAGATGCCGATCTCGCGCAGGATCTCCGCGGAGCCGTCGGCTAACGGGGCTGGTATCGCGGCTTTGCGACCGCCGCCGACGTGCGCGCGGCGATCCCGATGACGCCCGGCGCGTTCGCGCGGCTGGCGGCGATCGACGCGCTCGTCGAGCGTCTGCAGTCGCTCTAGCGGTGGCGTACCGTCGCGAACCGCCGTTCGCGCACGACCGCGCACCGAAGGTCGGCGTGCTGCTCGTCAACCTCGGCACGCCCGATGCCCCGACGACGCCGGCCGTCCGCCGCTATCTCGCCGAGTTCCTCGCCGACCCGCGCGTCGTCGAGATCCCGACGCTCGCGTGGCGACCGCTGCTGCACGGTGTCGTGCTGCGGACGCGCCCCGCCCGGTCGGCGGAGCGCTACGCGGCGATCTGGACCAAGGATGGCTCGCCGCTAGCGGTGCACAGCCACAAGCAGAAGGTGCTGCTGTCCGGATACCTCGGCCAGAGGCTGAAGGCGGAAGGACTCGCCGCCGACGGCGTCATCGTCGAGTATGCGATGCGCTACGGCAAGCCGTCCGTTGCACAAGGGCTCGAGCGGCTGCGAAGCGGCGGCTGCGAGCGGATCCTCGTCGTGCCGCTCTATCCGCAGTACGCCGCCAGCACGACCGGATCGGTCGTCGACGCCGTGGCCGCGCATCTCATGCACACGCGGCGCGTCCCCGGCCTGCGGATCGTCGACACGTTCCACGACGACCCGGGCTACGTCGCGGCGCTCGCCGCAGTCGTCAACGACTACTGGACGAAGCACGGCCCGCCGGAGCACCTCGTGCTTTCGTTCCACGGTCTCCCGCGTCGGTCCCTGGCGCGCGGCGACCCCTATCACTGCTACTGCCAGGCGACCGCGCGGCGGCTCGTTCGCGAGCTCGGCCTCGAATCGAACCAGTGGACGCTTTCGTTCCAGTCGCGCTTCGGTCGCGGCCGCTGGCTCGAGCCCTACACGGCCGATACGCTGACGCGCCTCGGCAAGGCGAAGCTTCGCCGCCTCGACGTGTTCGCGCCGGGCTTCGTGGCGGACTGCCTGGAAACGCTCGAGGAGCTGGCGATCGACGGCAAGAAGCTCTACCGGGCGGCCGGCGGCGGCGACTACGACGTCATTCCCTGCCTCAACGAGCATCCACGCTGGATCGCGGCGCTTGCAGAAATCGTCCTCGCGAACCTCCACGGCTGGTTGCAGCCGCCGCCGTCACCGGCCGAGCGCGAGGCGACGCTGGCGCGCGCGAAGGCGCAGGGCGCCGCCGCCTGACCCGACGCCTCGCCGCGGGCCTCGTCCGGCGGGTCTTTCGACGGCCGATGCGGCGCCGGGCCGTTGAAAGGCCACCGCCAGGGCCCAACTTGATTGGGCAAACGTCCGTATCGTTCACCCGTAATCCACGATGACCGACCAAGAACCGCGTTCCGATTTCGATCAGCAGGACCGGCGTCAACCGGCCGACCCGGCGCGTCGCGAGGACACGCAGGGCGCCGGCGACGCACTCGCGAAGGCGCAGGCCGAAGCCGCCGAGCTCAAGGACGCGTGGCTTCGCGCGCGCGCCGAAGTGGAGAACGTACGGCGGCAGGGCCAGGTCGACGTCGCCAAGGCGCACAAGTATGCGACCGAGAAATTCGCCGAAGACCTGCTGCCGGTGAAGGATGCGCTCGAGCAGACGCTCGCCACCGACGCGGCCGTCAACGTGGAGACGCTGAAGGCCGGCGCCGCTCTCACGCTCAAGTCGCTGGAGTCGGCGTTCTCGCGCGCGGCGATCAAGGAGATCGATCCGGCCGGGCAGAAATTCGACCCGCACCTGCATCAGGCGATGCAGGCGGTCGCGAGCGACCTGCCGCCGAACACGGTCGTCACCGTTTTCCAGAAGGGTTACCTGTTGAACGACCGCGTGCTGCGGCCGGCGCTGGTCGCCGTGTCCAAGGCGCCGGAGGCATGACTTCCCGGGCGGGTTGATTCGCACGACCAGAACCCCATTTCCACGACCAGACAAATTCCTGCCACGGAGGCAATAGAAAATGGCAAAGATCATCGGCATCGACCTCGGGACGACGAACAGCTGCGTCGCGATCATGGAGGGCGGAACGCCCAAGGTGATCGAGAACTCGGAGGGCGCGCGCACGACGCCTTCGGTCGTCGCGTACGCCGAGGACGGTGAGATTCTCGTCGGCGCGCCGGCCAAGCGGCAGGCGGTCACGAACGCGAAGAACACGATCTTCGCGGTGAAGCGGCTGATCGGCCGCCGGTTCGAGGAAAAGGAAGTGCAGAAGGACATCGACCTGATGCCCTACAGGATCGTGCGCGCCGACAACGGCGATGCGTGGGTCGAGGTGCGCGGCAAGAAGATCGCGCCGCAGCAGGTGTCGGCCGAGGTCCTGCGCAAGATGAAGAAGACTGCCGAGGATTACCTCGGCGAGGAAGTCACCGACGCCGTCATCACGGTGCCTGCCTACTTCAACGACTCGCAGCGCCAGGCGACGAAGGACGCGGGCCGCATCGCGGGCCTCGAGGTGAAGCGGATCATCAACGAGCCGACGGCGGCCGCATTGGCGTTCGGTCTCGACAAGAAGGAAGGCGATCGCAAGATCGCCGTCTACGACCTGGGCGGCGGCACGTTCGACATCTCGATCATCGAGATCGCGAACGTCGAAGGCGAGCACCAGTTCGAGGTGCTGTCGACGAACGGCGACACGTTCCTCGGTGGCGAGGACTTCGACCAGCGGATCATCGAGTACGTCGTCAACGAGTTCAAGAAGGAAGCGGGCGTCGACCTCAAGAACGACGTGCTCGCACTGCAGCGCCTCAAGGAAGCCGCCGAGAAGGCGAAGGTCGAGCTGTCGAGCTCTCAGCAGACGGACATCAACCTGCCGTACATCACGGCCGACCAGTCGGGACCGAAGCACCTGTCGATGAAGCTCACGCGGGCGAAGCTCGAGTCGCTCGTCGACGAGCTGATCCAGCGTACCGTCGAGCCGTGCCGCACGGCGATCAAGGACGCCGGCATCAAGCTGTCCGACGTCAGCGACGTGATTCTCGTCGGCGGCCAGACGCGGATGCCCAAGGTGCAGGAAGTGGTCAAGCAGTTCTTCGGCAAGGAGCCGCGCAAGGACGTCAACCCCGACGAGGCCGTCGCCGTCGGCGCCGCCATTCAGGCGTCGGTGCTGGCCGGCGAGCGCAAGGACGTGCTGCTCCTCGACGTGACGCCGCTGTCGCTTGGTATCGAGACGCTCGGCGGCGTGATGACGAAGCTCATCCAGAAGAACACGACGATCCCGACCAAGGCGACGCAGACGTTTTCGACGGCCGACGACAACCAGCCGGCAGTGACGATCCACGTGCTGCAGGGCGAGCGCGAGCGGGCGTCGGGCAACAAGAGCCTCGGCCAGTTCAACCTCGAGGGCATTCCGCCGGCGCCCCGCGGCATGCCGCAGATCGAGGTCACGTTCGACATCGACGCGAACGGCATCCTGCACGTGTCGGCGAAGGACAAGGCGACCGGCAAGGAGAACAAGATCACGATCAAGGCGAACTCGGGACTCTCCGAGGACGAGATCCAGCGGATGGTCAAGGACGCCGAATCGCACGCCGAGGAAGACCGCAAGCTGATGGAAGTCGTGCAGGCGCGCAACGGCCTCGACGCGCTCGTGCATAGCGTCAGGAAGTCGCTCTCCGAATACGGCGAGAAGGTGGCGCCCGAGGAGCGTGCGCGCATCGAATCCGCGCTGAACGACGCCGAGACGACGCTCAAGGACAAGGAAGCGTCGAAGGAAGCGCTGCAGGCGAAGTCCGAGGCGCTGATGAGCGCATCGCAGAAGCTCGGCGAAGCGATGTACGCGCAGTCGCAGGGCCAGCCCGGCGGGGGCGGCGCCGGCGCGGGCGGCCAGCCGGGTGGAGGCGGCGAGCAGGGCGGCGAGGAAAAGGTCGTCGACGCCGAGTACACCGAGGTGAAGGACCGCAAGTAACGCGGGGCTCGTCATGCGGCGCAGGTGATCTTCGGCCGGGAAGGCCGTAGAATCAGCCCGCTTCAGGTCGGCCACACGTCGCGTGTGGCCGACTTTCGTATCGGCGCGAGCCGCGCGCCTTCGTAGCGATTCAGCAGGGAAGAGGGGCAGTTCGGTTTCATGGCAAAACGCGATTACTACACGGTGCTCGGCGTCGCCCGCGACGCATCCGAAGACGAGGTCAAGAAGGCGTATCGCAAGCTTGCGATGAAGCACCATCCGGATCGCAATCCGGAAAAGGACGCCGAAGAGAAGTTCAAGGAGGCGAAGGAAGCCTACGAAGTGCTGTCGGACCCGCGCAAGCGCGCGGCGTACGATCAGTTCGGCCATGCCGGCGTCGATCCGTCGGCCGGATTCGGGGCCGCCGGCGCGCGCGGCGCCGAGGGCTTCGGCGGCTTCGCCGACGCGTTCGGCGACATCTTCGGCGAGATCTTCGGCCAGCAGCGCGGCCGCGGCGGCAACGGCGTGTATCGCGGCGCGGACTTGCGCTACAACCTCGAGCTCTCGCTCGAGGACGCCGCGCACGGCGCCGAGGTCAAGATCCGCATTCCGACGATGGAGGAATGCGCCACGTGCCACGGTAGTGGCGCGAAGCCGGGCACGCATCCGCAGACGTGCCCGACCTGTCACGGCCGCGGCGAGGTCCGCGTCTCGCAGGGCTTCTTCTCGATTCAGCAAACCTGCCCGCAGTGCCGCGGCACGGGCAAGGTCGTTTCGGATCCGTGCGCGACCTGCAACGGGGCGGGGAGGGTGCGCAAGCACAAGACGCTGTCGGTGAAGATTCCCGCGGGCGTCGATCAGGACGATCGGATCCGTCTTTCGGGCGAGGGCGAAGCGGGCCAGAACGGCGGACCTCCGGGCGATCTTTACGTCGTCGTCACGCTGAAGCCGCACGCGGTGTTCCAGCGCGACGGCGCCGACCTGCATTGCGAGATGCCGATCAGCTTCGCCACCGCCGCGCTCGGCGGCGAGATCGACATCCCGACGCTCGATGGGCATGCGAAGCTCAAGATTCCCGCCGAGACGCAGACGGGACAGGTGTTCCGGCTGCGCAACAAGGGCATTCGGCCCGTACGAGGCTCGGTGACCGGCGACCTGTATTGCCACGTGTCGCTCGAGACGCCGGTGAAGCTCACCGCGCGGCAGAAGGAGCTGTTGCGCGAGTTCGAGACGATCAACGAGCAGGATCCCGACGCGCACAGCCCGCGCGCGAAATCTTTTTTCGACAAGGTCAAGGCCTTCTTCGGGCCTTGACCTTTCCGCGACCGCTAACCGCGGAGAAGCCGCGCGTTAAGCGAGCGAATGCGAGCGTCGGTTGCTCCAAGGTCAGGGCCTTCTTCGGCCCGGTAAGCCTTTTCTACGATCGCGGCACGCGTCACCGATTCACGGAAACACCGGAATGCGGGGGTCGATGCCATGGTCCTCGGCTTCCGGATGCTGCGCGTTCAGAAGCGTCCGCACCTCGTCGACGCGATGCTCGGGGACGTCGACCATCAGCAGGATCCTGCCTTCGTCGATCGACTGCGCGAACGGGCGCAGACGCGAGTTGGGCACGGCGACTCCCACCATGCTGGCGACCCACGCACCGAACAGCGCGCCGACGATCGCCGATCCGAGCACCGTCGCGATCTGCCAATGATCGTCGGTGACGAGCGTCGTGACGAGCACGCCGCCGAGCACGAATCCCAGCAGTGCACCTAGCGCGAGGCCCACCTGCGCGCCGTGCACGAGATCCGATTTCTGCAGATGATTCGCCTCGTGCAGACCGTCCATCGGCGTGCCGCGTTTGGCGAGGAAGTGGACGTGGCGCTCCTCGACGCGAGCCAGCAGCAGATCATCCATCGTCTTCCGGGCGCTCGGCAGGTCCGGCATGATGAAGTAGAGTCGGCGACGCATCTCATGGACTCCCGCCAGGACGTATCGAAACACTGTACGGCCGCGTCGGGGCGGTCGCAACCCTTTTGCATGCGCGGGCAATCGACGTGATGCACATCGCCGGCATCCTGCTCGCCGCGGGGCGCGGCACGCGCTTCGGCGGCGACAAGCTGCTCGCGCAGCTTCCGCACGGTGCATTGGATGCCCCGGCCGGAACAGGGGTGGGTGTCGCGGCCGCGAGCCATCTTGCGTCGGCCCTGCCGGGATCGATCGCCGTCGTGCGCAGTGGTGACACCGTGCTCGCGAACGCCTTGCGCAAGACGGGCTTGCGCATCGTCGAATGCGTGGACGCGGATAGAGGAATGGGTCGCAGCCTCGCGTGCGGCGCGATGGCGATGGCACCAGCGGGAGGCTTCGTGGTCGCGCTCGCCGACATGCCGTGGATCCTGCCTGGGACGATCCGCGCCGTTGCCGACGCGATCGCCCGCGGCGCGAGCATCGTGGCTCCTCGCTATCGGGGCACACGCGGCCACCCGGTCGGATTCTCCAGCCGGCATCTCCCGGCGCTCCGCGCGCTCGACGACGACGCCGGCGCGCGCTCCATCGTGGCCGCCCATTCCGACGAGCTGACGTTGCTCGACGTCGACGACGCCGGTGTGGTGCGCGACGTCGATACGCCGGCGGCGCTCGTGCCGCCGGGCGAACGACGCTAGAAACGGAAAGGGAGTCATCCGCTCATTCAGGTCGGCCCCCGCGCTCGTGGCTTCACTCGTGCTTCAGCCGACTTCGCCGTTGGCATTCGTGATACGCAGCGCGTCGCATCTCATCCGGCCGTGACCGCGATATTGCGGATCCGTTGCCGCCATTCGCGCGGCCCCGTCTCGTGCACCGATTCGCCGTTCGCGTCGACGGCGACGGTGACCGGCATGTCGGAAACCTCGAACTCGTAGATCGCCTCCATGCCGAGATCGGCGAACGCGACGACGCGCGAACGCCGTATCGCTTTCGACACGAGGTAGGCCGCGCCGCCGACTGCGATCAGGTACGCGGCGCGATAGCGCCGGATCGCGTCGATCGCGGCCGGACCTCGCTCCGCCTTGCCGATCATCGCGAGAAGGCCCGTCTTGTCGAGCATCGTCTCGGTGAACTTGTCCATCCGCGTCGACGTCGTCGGTCCTGCCGGCCCCACGACTTCGTCGCGTACCGCGTCGACGGGACCGACGTAGTAGATCAGACGATCGGTGAAATCGACGGGCGGCGCCTCGCCGCGCGCCAGCATTTCGGCGATGCGCCTGTGCGCGGCGTCGCGGCCGGTCAGGATCTTCCCCGATAAAAGAAGGCGCTCGCCGGGCTTCCATCGCGCGACCTCGACGCGCGTCAGCGTGTCGACGTTCACGCGCCGTGATTGGGGTGAAGGCGCCCACTGCACGTCCGGCCAGGTCGACAAGTCCGGCACCTCGAGCGCAGCCGGACCGCTGCCGTCGAGCGTGAAGTGTGCATGTCGGGTCGCCGCGCAGTTCGGAATGATGGCGACGGGGAGACTTGCCGCGTGCGTCGGATGATCGAGGATCTTGACGTCGAGGACCGTCGCGAGGCCACCCAATCCCTGCGCGCCGATGCCGAGTGCGTTCACGCGATCGTAGATTTCGATGCGCAGCGCTTCGACGCGATTCGCGGGTCCGCGGACCTTGAGCGCCTGCATGTCGATCGGCTGCATCAGCGCTTCCTTCGCGAGCACCATCGCCTTCTCGGCGCTGCCGCCGATGCCGATCCCCAGCATTCCCGGCGGGCACCACCCGGCACCCATCGCCGGAACCGCGTCGAGTACCCAGTCGGCGATCGAGTCGGACGGATTCAGCATCGCGAACGTCGCTTTGTTCTCGGATCCGCCGCCCTTCGCGGCGATGCGGACGTCGACGCTGCCGCCGGGCACGAGGTCGCAGTGGACGACGGCCGGCGTGTTGTCCGTCGTGTTGCGGCGCGCGCCGGTGGGGTCGCAAACGATCGACGCACGAAGCCGATTGTCGGGATGCAGATAAGCGCGACGGACGCCTTCGTCGATCATCGCCGCCACGCCCATCGTCGCGTCGGCGAAGCGCACGCCCATCCCGACGCGGACGAACGTGACGACGATCCCGGTGTCCTGGCAGATCGGGCGATGGCCCTCGGCGCACATGCGCGAATTGGCGAGGATCTGCGCGATCGCGTCCCTGGCGGCGGGCGACGTTTCGCGCGCGTACGCGTCGCCGAGCGCCGCGATGTAGTCGGCCGGGTGGTAGTACGAAATGAATTGCAGCGCGTCGGCGACGCTCTGGATCAGGTCTTCCTGCTTTATCGTGGCCATGACACGCGCGACGGAGCGATGCGCGAAAGGGTCCGCGCCCGATGTTAGCATCGGTCGTTGGCGGCCCGGGCAGCCGTTGGGTAGACTTTGGACATCATGCCGGCGATCCGATCGGCGGCGCGTTCTCGAGGAGGAGCAAGGCCATGGCGAACATCCAGTCCGTGATGCACGAAGCGCGCGTATTCGAGCCTTCGGAAGGGTTCGCCGCGCAGGCGAACGTGCGCAAGGCCGACGCCGAGGCGATGCACGCGAAGGCAGCCCGCGACTACGCGGGCTTCTGGGCGGAACTCGCTCGGCAGACGCTCGACTGGAAGACGCCGTTCACCAAGGTGCTCGACGACTCCAAGGCGCCCTTCTACCGGTGGTTCGAGGACGGCGAGCTCAACGTCTCGTACAACTGCCTCGACCGCAACCTGACCAACGGCAACGCCGACAAGGTGGCGATCATCTTCGAAGCCGACGATGGTGCCGTAACGCGCGTCACGTACCGCGACCTGTATGCGCGCGTGTGCCGGCTTGCGAACGGTCTGCGCTCGCTCGGGGTGTCGAAGGGCGACCGCGTCGTGATCTACATGCCGATGTCGGTCGAGGGCATCGCGGCGATGCAGGCCTGCGCGCGGATCGGAGCGACCCACTCCGTCGTGTTCGGCGGCTTCTCGGCGAAATCGCTGCAGGAGCGCATCGTCGACGCGGGGGCCGTCGCGGTCATCACCGCGGACGAGCAGATGCGCGGCGGCAAGGCGCTGCCCCTCAAGAGCATCGTGGACGAGGCGCTCGCGATGGGCGGCTGCGACGCGGTCCGCGCCGTCGTCGTATATCGGCGCACCGGCGGCAACTGTGCGTTCGACGACCGGCGCGACGTCTGGATGCACGAGCTCGCCGCGAAGCAACCCGACCGCTGCGAGCCGACGTGGGTGGGCGCCGAGCATCCGCTCTTCATCCTCTACACGTCGGGGTCGACCGGCAAGCCGAAGGGCGTCCAGCACAGCTCGGCCGGTTACCTCCTGTGGTGCGCGCTGACGATGGGATGGGTGTTCGACCTGAAGCCCTCCGACGTCTTCTGGTGCACGGCGGACATCGGGTGGGTGACCGGCCACAGCTACATCACGTACGGGCCGCTCGCGTGCGGCGCGACCGAGATCGTCTTCGAGGGCGTTCCCACGTATCCGGACGCCGGCCGTTTCTGGAAGATCATCGCCGATCATCGCGTGAGTCTTTTTTATACGGCGCCGACCGCAATCCGCTCGCTCATCAAGGCGAACAACGTCAATCCCGCGACGGCGCCGTCGAACTACGACCTGTCGAGCCTGCGCGTGCTGGGATCCGTCGGCGAGCCGATCAACCCCGAAGCGTGGATGTGGTACTACAAGAACGTCGGCGGCGAGCGCTGTCCTGTCGTCGACACGTGGTGGCAGACGGAAACGGGCGGACACATGATCTCGCCGCTGCCCGGCGCGACCGCCCTCGTGCCGGGTTCGTGCACGCTGGCGCTGCCCGGCATCATGGCGGCGATCGTCGAC
The DNA here is from genome assembly GCA_035455705.1 of Casimicrobiaceae bacterium. Classification (GTDB taxonomy): domain Bacteria; phylum Pseudomonadota; class Gammaproteobacteria; order Burkholderiales; family Casimicrobiaceae; genus VBCG01. The sequence goes on from DATIEN010000143.1 coordinate 15,357, forward strand.
GAGACCGGGCACGACGTCCCGAACGGCCACGGTGGCATGCTGGTGATCAAGCGCCCGTGGCCGGCGATGATCCGCACGATCTGGGGCGATCCCGACCGTTACGTGAAATCGTATTTTCCCGACGAACTCGGCGGCCGGCTGTACCTCGCGGGCGACGGCGCGGTCCGCGATGCGAAGACGGGTTACTTCACGATCATGGGCCGCATCGACGACGTACTGAACGTGTCGGGGCACCGGCTCGGCACGATGGAGATCGAGTCGGCGCTCGTCGCCAATCCGATCGTCGCCGAGGCCGCCGTGGTCGGCCGCCCGGACGACATGACGGGAGAAGCCATCTGTGCGTTCGTCGTACTGAAGCGGACGCGTCCGACGGACGGCGAAGCTGCCGAGGTTGCGAAGGAGCTGCGCGACTGGGTGGGCAAGCAGATCGGACCGATTGCCAAGCCGAGGGACATTCGCTTCGGCGACAACCTGCCGAAGACGCGCTCCGGCAAGATCATGCGACGGCTGCTGCGCTCGCTCGCCAAGGGCGAGGAGATCACGCAGGACGTGTCGACGCTCGAGAACCCGGCGATCCTCGAACAGCTCAGGCAGTCGCGCTGACGGCGTCGGCCTTGTTCGTCGCGTCGATCGTTCGCCTGACTGCTGCGGTGAGCGCGTCGACCGGGACTCACGACGGTCGAGCGCAGCGACGTTTGACGCCTAACGCGAACGGGCTCTTGGACGCTAGGGCTTGGTGTCGGCGAACGAGGGCCGCTTGCCGAGCTTGTCGGCGAGGCGTGCGAGGTTCGGATATAGGTCGCGCCAGTCGAGCTCGGGGTAGCGCAAATCGAGGTAGCCGAGCGCGCAGCCGGTCGCGATGTCGGCGAGCGAGTAGTTGTCGCCATAGCACCACGCGCGCTCGCCGAGCTCGCGCGACAGCTCGGCGGTTCCTTCGTCGATCTTGCGCCGCTGGCGCGCGATCCAGTCGTCGCTCTGCAACGGCGGCGGTCGCCGGCGCTCGTTGACGATCAGCGAGGTCGCGTCGCAGACGCCGTCGGCCAGTGCCTCCCACTTCTTGACGGCAATCCGCTGGCGAGCGGGCTCGGGGACGAGCCGCGAGACGGGGCTCACGAGGTCGATGTACTCGACGATCACGCGCGAATCGTAGAGATGCGTGCCGTCGTCGAGGATCAGCACCGGAAGCTTGCCGAGCGGGTTCCAGGCGTGCAGCGGGTTCCCGGGATCGGCGCCCGACGCGTCGACCATCTGGTATTCGATCTTCTTTTCGGCGAGCGCGACGCGAACTTTGCGCGCGTAGGGGCTCGGTTTCGAAGCGATGAGTTTCAGCACGGAAAGTGCGAAGGCGGGCGCCCGGATGGGCCGGCGATTATAGCATCGCACGCATGCTAAACTCGAACGCGAGGTGCCATGGACGCATTGCAGAACGCTCGGCTGACGGCGCTGTCGCCGCTCGACGGCCGCTATGCGGAGAAGGTCGATGCGCTCCGCAATTGCTTCGGCGAGTTCGCGCTGATCCGCGATCGCGTCCGCGTCGAGATCGCGTGGCTTTCGGCGCTTGCCGACGAGCCCGGCATCGCCGAGGTGGCGCCGTTCCGCGAATCGGCGAAGCGCGCGCTCGAAGACATCGCGGCGTCCTTTTCGCCGCAGGACGCGGCCGCCGTCAAGGACATCGAGCGGCGGACGAACCACGACGTCAAGGCCGTCGAGTACTGGCTCAAGGCGCGCGTGACCCATGTTCCCGACGTCGCGCGCGCCGCCGAGTTCATCCACTTCGCATGCACGTCCGAGGACATCAACAACCTCGCGTACGGGCTCGCGCTCGCGCATGCTCGGCAGGCGGTGCTGTTGCCGACGCTCGAGGCGATCGCCTCGGATCTGCGAGCGATGGCGCACGCGTACGCCGCGTGGCCGATGCTCGCGCGCACCCATGGGCAGGCGGCGACGCCGACGACGCTCGGCAAGGAACTCGCCAACGTCTATGCGCGTGTCGAGCGCCAGATCGCCGGCTTTGCGAAGCTGCCGATCAAGGGCAAGATGAACGGCGCCGTCGGCAATTACAACGCGCACGTGATCGCCTATCCGGGCGTCGACTGGGAGAAGATCGCGGCGCGGACGGTCGCGAGACTCGGCCTCGAATTCAGCCCCTACACGACGCAGATCGAGCCGCACGACGGCATTGCGGAATACTGCGACGCGCTCGCGCGCACCAATACGATCCTGATCGACCTCGACCGCGACATCTGGGGTTACGTGTCGCTCGGCTACTTCCGTCAGCGGATGCGAGAGGGCGAGGTGGGTTCGTCGACGATGCCGCACAAGGTGAATCCGATCGATTTCGAGAACTCCGAAGGCAACCTCGGCGTCGCGAACGCATTGCTGCGTCATTTCGCGGAGAAGCTTCCGGTCTCGCGCTGGCAGCGCGACCTGACCGATTCGACGGTGCTGCGCAACCTCGGCGTCGCGATCGGACACGCGCAGCTTGGTTACGTCGCCTTGCGGCAGGGCCTCTCGAAGCTCGGGGCGGACCGCGAGCGTATGGCCGCCGACCTCGACGCGAGCTTCGAGGTGCTCGCCGAGGCGATCCAGACGGTCATGCGTCGCTACGGTCTTCCCGAGCCGTACGAGCAGTTGAAGGCGCTCACGCGCGGCAAGAGCGGCATGAGCGCGCAGTCGCTGCGCGCCTTCGTCCAGACGCTGCCGCTACCAGCCGATGCGAAGGCGCGGCTTCTCGCACTGACGCCGTCGGCCTACGTCGGGCTTGCGGAGGCGCTCGCGAGGCGGATCTAGGACGCCGCTTCAGCGGCTGCCCGGGCCGCCACCGGCCACCCGCACCGCCCGTCGTTCGCGAATGAACGTCGTCACGGCGGGAATCAGCGACACCACGACGATCGCAATGACGATCAGCGACAGGTTGTCCTTGACCCACGGGATGTTGCCGAACAGGAACCCCGCGTAGACGAGCAGTCCGATCCAAAGGCATGCTCCGACGACGTTGTACGAGAGGAAGCGCCGATACGACATGCCGGCTATGCCGGCGAGAAACGGAGCGAACGTCCGGATGATCGGCATGAAGCGGCCGATGATGATCGTGACGCCGCCGTAGCGGTCGTAGAACGCCTGCGTGCGGCGCAGATGCTCCCTGCGGAACCAGCGCGAGTCCGGCCGCTCGAAGATTCGCGGACCGATGTAATGGCCGACGCCGTAATTCACGGAGTCGCCGAGGACGGCGGCGGCGATCAGCACGGCGACGAGCACGTGGATGTCGAGGCCCGCGGCGGCGATGACGGTCCCCGCGATGAACAGGATCGAGTCGCCGGGCAGGAACGGGCAGACGACGAGACCCGTCTCGGCGAAGATGACGACGAAGAGGATCGCGTACAGCCACGCGCCGTATTGCGTCGCCAGGCTGGCGAGCGTGCTGTCGAGCGCGAACAGCGAGTAGAGCATCGTCGTCAGCATCGCGGCTGCCGATCATGCGTCGCGGCCGCGCCGGCGTCGCTGCGCCTCACTCGTCCGCCATCCAACGCCCCGACTGCCGGCGCACCACGTCGGTCAGCGTCGACGTCTCGGCGAACGCACGGCGCAGCCAGGTCGCGTCGTTGCCCGTGTCGATCATCGCGTCGAGGGCCTCGAGCGCTTCCTGCGATCCGAGCATCTGCGCATGGGGCACGAGCGCTTCGAGCGTGTCGCGGAGATCGTCGCCGAGCGCGCGCGAACCGCCGGTCTTCGCATCGATCAGTGTTCCCGTGAAGCCATGGCGGCACGCCTGGAAGCGGTTATAGCTGTGCGCCAGGTAGATGTCGGCGGCGACGTCGATCGGCCGCTCCTCCCATAGCCAGCGCGCGAGCGCCTGGGCGAACGCCGCGATCTGCGCCGCATGGTCCACCGTGAGCGGCGTGTCGCAAACGCGGATCTCGACGGTGCCGTACTCGGGCTTGGGCCGGATGTCCCAGTAGAAGTCCTTCATGCTGCGGACGATGCCGAGATCGTACATGCGGTCGTAGTAGCCGTTGAACTCGGACCAGGAGCGGACGAGCGGCATCGTGCCGGACAGCGGAAACGCGTTGACGATCGACAGCCGCGACGAGTCGAACGCGGTGTCGACGCCCTGGTAGAAAGGGCTCGACGCGGCGAGCGCGATGAGGTGCGGGACGTAGCGGATCAGCGCGTGCGTCAGGTAGATCGCGTCGTCGGCGCTCGCGCAGCCGATGTGCACGTGCTGCCCGAACACGGTGAACTGCTTCGCGAGGAAGCCGTATTTCTCCGACACCGACAGGAACCGCTCGTTGGGGTAGATCTTGCGCTCGCTCCATTTCTGGAACGCGTGCGTGCCGCCGCCGGCGAGCGCGACGTTCATCTTGCGGGCATGCCCGGCCAGCACGTCGCGCGTCGCGCGGAGCTCCGCGACCAGCGCCGGATAACGCTCGTGCACCTGTGTGTTGATCTCGACCATGCTTTGCGTGAGCTCGGGCTTGAGCTCGCCCTGCGGCGCGTCGCGGGTGCTGCGCCGGAGGAGGTCGTCGGCCTCGTTCGCGAGGTTGAAATCGCGCGTGTTGACGAGCATCAGCTCGAGTTCGACGCCGAACGTCAACGGGGAGGACGACTTGAAGGGCAGTTCGGGCATCGTTTCGTCGCCGGGTCACCCGGTCGCGCCGGGCCGCCCCTTGGTGGGCAGCGAGCGGAGCGAGCGTGGGGGGACCATCCTAATCGCGCGCGCCCGGCTCGCCCTCGCCGGCACGGATCAGCGCGTAGCGCGTCGCGATCGGGCCGAGCAGGTGCAGGATCGCGAGGCCGGACGCGATGATCGCCGCGAGCCGCGCCCCGAATTCGGGCGCCACGTCGTAGATCGGCTGCGTCATGCCGATCGCGAGCCCGGCGATCGGCGTCAGCGCGAGCGCCAGCGTACTCGCCTGTCGCAGCGAGATGTGAGCCGGCCACGCGAGCGCGAACAGCGCAAGCGCCTTGCCGGCGAGGCGCACGACGACGAAGGCGAGCCCGATCCACACGATTGCGCCGAACTGATCCGGCCGTAACGTCGCGCCGGTCAACACGAACAGCGCGACGAAGAAGAGCTGCGCCGCGCGTCCGAACTCGACGTCGACCAGGCGGTGCCGGCGATCGAGGTTGCGGGCGCAGATCCCGAGCACGAGCAGTGCGAGCAACACGGACAGGCGCCCGGCCTGCGCCACGCCGACGGTCGTCACGATCATCCCGACCGCGAGCACGAACTGCGGGACCGGCGACTTGCCGAGAAAACGCGCGAGGAGCGCCATCAGCTGGAATGCTACGAAGCCGAGCAGGCAAGAGCCGAAGATCAGCCACAGCGCGCGCCCCGTCGGATTCAGCGCGGCGCCCGAGACGCTGGCTTCCACGAAAGGCAGTAGCAGCGTGATGCCGAGCGTCGCCACGATGTTGTTGAGAGCGACGTGCCACAGCATTCGCCGGGTCACGGGTCCTTCGGCCTTGAGCTCGTTCGTCACGAGGAGGACGACCGCCGGCGCGGTCGCAATGCCGACCATCGCGGCGACGGCGGCCTCGAGGGTCGACGCGTCCCCGGCGAAACGCAACAGTGCGAACATCGCCAGAAACGACAGCGCGCTTTCGCCGAGGCCCATCGGCAGCAGCCACCGATCGTGGCCGGCCCACGACAGGTCGAGTCGGCGGCCGAGATCGAAGACGATGAGGCCGAGCGAGAACTCCGCGAGCAGCCGCGAGTCGCGGAGCATCGATTCGGAAAGCCATCCGAGCACGCCGGGCCCGAGCAGAAACCCGGTGGCGATGTAACCGGTGATCGCCGGCAGCACGCGCGTCGTGGCGGCGAGCCGTCCGCCCGCGAGTCCCGCCAGCAGCAGCAGCCCGAAGATCAGGAAGCTGTTGGCGGTGGGCGGCCAGCCGGGAAGGAAGTCGGGCAAGCGCCAGCGCGAGAGGTGTTCCGGACCGCGATGCGGCGGCGAAAGATGCCTAGGGCAGAACCTTGTCGCCCGCCACGGTCCGCTTGCGATCCGGGCGGACGAGGTCCTCGCGCGAGACGCCGAGCCACATGACGAGCGACGCCATCACGAGCGCCGACGAGTAGATGCCGAAGCAGATGCCGATTGCGAGCGCGAGCGAGAAATGATGCAACGTCTCGCCGCCGAAGAAGAAGATCGACAGCACCATCAGAAGCGTGCATCCGTGCGTGATGATCGTTCGCGACAGCGTGCGCGTGATCGCGCTGTCGATGACGTGGGTGACACTCGCCTTGCGCATCTTGCGGAAGTTCTCGCGGATGCGGTCGGCGATGACGACCGACTCGTTGACGGAGTAACCGAGCACCGCGAGGACCGCCGCGAGCACCGGCAGCGAGAATTCCCACTGGAACACCGCGAAAAAGCCGAGGATGATCACGACGTCGTGCAGGTTGGCGATGATCGAGGCGACCGCGAAGCGCCACTCGAAGCGCAGCGCGAGATAGATCACGATGCCGATCGAGACGAGCAGAAGCGCGAGGGCCCCGTTCTCGTAGAGCTCCTTGCCCACCTGCGGGCCGACGAATTCCACGCGCTGCTGCGTGGCGGTCGGGTCGTCGGCCTTGAGCGCGCCCATCACTTTTTCGGACAGTTGCGCGCTCGACAGGCCCTCCTTGAGCGGCAGCCGGATCAGCGCCGTCTCGGAGCTGCCGAAGCTCTGCACCGAGAATTCGCCCAGATTCAGCTTGTCGATCGCCGCGCGGACGCGGCCGAAGTCCACGGCGTGCCCGTAGTTCACCTCGATGACCGTTCCGCCGCGGAAGTCGACGCCGAGGTTCAGGCCGTAGATCGCGAGGAACACGACGGCCGCGACGAACGTGATGATCGAGATCACGTTGAACACGAGCGCGTGCCGCATGAACGGGATGTCGCGCGATATGCGGAAGAATTCCATGTGTCAGTTATCGAGCATCACGCAGCAGGATCGCGAATCGGCCGACCCACCCGCTCACGTCTTCGCCATCGACGCTTCCGGCTCCGGATGCCATGCCTGGCCCACCGAGATGTGGTCGAGCTTGCGCCGGCTGCCGTAGATCAGCGCCACGATCCCGCGCGAGACGAACACCGCGGAGAACATCGACGTGAGGATACCGAGCACGTGGACGACGGCGAAGCCGCGCACCGGGCCCGAGCCGAACGCGAGCAGCGCGATGCCGGCGATCATCGTCGTCACGTTCGAATCGAGAATCGTGCCCCACGCGCGCTCGTAGCCGGCCTGGATCGCGGCATGCGGCGTCGCGCCCCAGCGCAGCTCCTCGCGTATGCGCTCGTTGATCAGCACGTTCGCGTCGATCGCCATGCCGAGCGTCAGCGCGATCGCCGCCATGCCGGGCAGCGTCAGCGTCGCCTGCAAAAGCGACAGGATCGCGACGAGCAGCATCAGGTTGATCGCGAGCGCCAGCGCCGAGATCACGCCCATCAGCAGGTAGTAGGCGCAGATGAATGCGACCAGCACGACGAAGCCGTACTTGACCGAGTCGAAACCCTTCGCGATGTTCTCCTTGCCGAGCGACGGTCCGACCGTGCGCTCCTCGACGATCTCCATCGGCGCGGCCAGCGCGCCGGCGCGCATCAGCAGCGCGATGTCGTTCGCCTCGCGCGTGTTCATCCGGCCGCTGATCTGCACGCGGCCGCCGCCGATCTCCTCGCGGATCACCGGCGCCGTGATCACCTCGGCCTTGCCCTTCTCGACGAGCAGGATCGCCATCCGCTTGCCGACGTTCTCGCGCGTGACTTCCTTGAAGATCCGCGCGCCGGCGCCGTCGAGCGTCACGTGAACCGCGGGCTCGTTGGTGCGCGAGTCGAAGCCCGACTGCGCATCGCTGATGCGGTCGCCGGTCAACACGACCTGGCGTCGAACGAGGATCGGCTCGCCGTTGCGGTCGGCGAGGAGCTCGCTGCCGAACGGCAGCTGGCCCTGCCGCGCCTGGTCGAGCGCGCCGGGATCGTCGTTGACCATGCGGATTTCGAGCGTAGCGGTGCGCCCGAGGATGTCCTTGGCCCGCGCCGTATCCTGCACGCCGGGGAGTTGCACGACGACGCGGTCGGGGCCCTGCTGCTGGATGATCGGCTCGGCAACGCCCAGCTCGTTCACGCGGTTGCGCAGGATCGTGATGTTCTGCTGGACCGCGCCTTCGCTGATCCGCTTCTGTGCCGCGGGCTTGAGGCTCGCCACCAGCCGCAACTCGCCGCTGCCGACGTCCTGCTCCTTGACGTCCAGGTCCGGGAACGCGTTCTCGATTTCGTTGCGCGCTCGCGTGCGCTCCGCGCCGTCCTTGAAGCGCAGCGCGACGCTCGAGCCTTCCCGCGCGACGCCCGAATAGAGGACCTTCTTCTCCCGCATGAGCGACCGCACGTCCGTCAGGTAACGGTCGGCCGCCTTGTCGAGCGCGCCCTTCATGTCGACCTGCAGCAGGAAATAGACGCCGCCGCGAAGGTCGAGGCCGAGGTACATCGGCAGCGCGCCGATCGACGCGAGCCAGCCGGGCGACGACGACAGCAGGTTGAGCGCGACGATGTAGTTGTCGCCGAGCTTCTGCGCGAGCACGTCCTTCGCGTGGACCTGCGTGTCGAGATCGGGCAGCCGCACCTTGATGCCGACAGGGTCCAGCTCGGCGCCGCGATACGGGATGTTGGCCGCCTTCAACGCGTCCTCGACGCTGCCGAGGAGCGCGTTGTCGATCTTCACCGCCGACTTCGACGAGGAGATCTGCACGGCGGGCACGTCGGGAAAGAAGTTCGGCACCATGTAGACGATGCCGAACGCGAGCGCGATGCCGATCAGGATGTATTTCCAGAGGGGGTAGCGGTTCATTTGGCTGCAGGACCGGTCAGAGCCCCTTGATCGTCCCCTTCGGCAGCAGCTGCGAGATGGCGCCGCGCTGCACGACCATCTGCACGTTCGGTGCGACTTCGACGGTGACGTACTGCTCGTCGATCTTCACGATGCGGCCGAGGACGCCGCCGGCGGTGACCACCTCGTTGCCCTTCTCGAGCGACTCGAGCATCGCGCGCGCCTCCTTCTGCTTCTTCTGCTGCGGCCGGATCAGCAGGAAGTAGAACACGACGAAGATCGCGACCATCGGCAGGAAGGTCAGCAGCGTGTTCTCTTGCGCCGCGCCTGCTGCCGCCTGCGCGTAAGCGGGGGAAATCAGCACGAAGGAGCCTCCGGTTGTGCGAGCGGACGCCCATGGCCGCGCGCGGGCGCGCGGTCGACGCCGGCGTCCTCTTTGCGGGGCGCGGCCGGGGGCCGTTTGTTCAACCCGCTATTCTAGCAGCGTGGTGTCGCCGCGTCGCTCCGACTCGAACCGCGCGACGCGGTCGCCGAGCGTGCCCGACTCGATCGCCGCGCGCAGTTCGGCGGTCAGCGTCAGGTAGTAGTGCAGGTTGTGGATCGTCGCGAGCCGCGCGCCGAGGATCTCGTTGATCCGCTGCAGGTGATGAAGGTACGCACGCGAGAAGTGGCGACACGTGTAGCAGGTGCAGCTGGGGTCGAGCGGCCGCGTGTCCATCCGATGCCGGGCGTTGCGAATGCGAATGTCGCCGAAGCGCGTGAAGAGCCAGCCGTTGCGGGCATTGCGCGTCGGCAGCACGCAATCGAACATGTCGATCCCGCTCAAGACGCCCGCGACGATGTCCTCCGGCGTGCCGACGCCCATCAGGTAGCGCGGCCTCTCCTGTGGCAGGCGCGGCGCGGTGTACCGGAGGATCCGCAACATTTCCTCTTTCGGCTCGCCGACGGACAGTCCACCGATCGCGTAGCCGTCGAAGCCGATCGCGGCGAGCCCCTCGCGGGAGCGGTCGCGCAGGTCCTCGTACATGCCGCCCTGGACGATGCCGAACAGCGCGTTCCGATTGCCGGCGTGCGCCGCCTTCGACCGCGCGGCCCAGCGCAGTGACAGCTCCATCGAGCGGGCGGCCTCGTCGCGAGTCGCCGGGAACGCCGTGCATTCGTCGAACACCATCACGACGTCCGAATCGAGCGCCCGCTGGATCTCCATCGACTTCTCGGGCGTGAGCAGCAGTCGGTCGCCGTTCACCGGCGACGCGAACGCGACGCCGTCCTCGCGCACCTTGCGCAGCGCACCGAGGCTCCACACCTGGAAGCCGCCCGAATCGGTCAGGATCGGCTTGTCCCAGCCGATGAAGCGATGGAGTCCGCCGTGCGCGACGATCACCTCGGCGCCCGGGCGCAACCACAGATGGAACGTGTTGCCGAGGATGATCTGCGCGCCCAGGTCGGCGAGTTCGCCTGGCGACATCGCCTTGACGGTACCGTAGGTACCCACCGGCATGAAAACCGGCGTTTCGACGTACCCGTGAGCGAGCGCAAGCCGCGCACGCCGGGCTTCGCCGCACCGGGCGAGCACTGCGAAAGACATCGAATCAGCCCGCGGTGATGGTGCCGTCGGGGTTCGTCGTCAGCGTGAGCGCCGGCCCGAAGCCGCCCTGCAGCGCGAGGCCATCCAGGATGATCGCGAACGTGAAACCGGCGCGCCAGGCATCGAGTTCGGCGCGGTTTGCAAATCCTTTGGCGATCTGCCCCAGATCGCCGGGGACGATCGTCGACGCCTTGCACTGCGCCGCGCCGAAATCGAAGGCGTTGCTCCAGACCTGGTAGAAGTCGCCCGCGAAGTCGGTGCCGTAAGTGCCGAACGTCTTCAAGACTCCGTACTGCGGGGCGATGCCGATCTGGATGACGCAGGCGTCGCCGGTCTGCCGGAACGCGATCGCCGGATCGAGGTGGCCGCGGACGTTCGGCTGCGCCCACGCAGCGACGACGACTGTGCCTTCCTTGGCCTCGTTGCCCCCCGCGTAGGGGCCGGGATTGCCGCGCAATGCGGCAAGGCTCGTCACGCCGCGCGTCAGCGGATGGGGAACGATGCTGCCGGGATCGAGCGTGCGCACGGCGTACGCAGTGCCGACACCGTCGGTCGTGTCGGGGTCGATGGCCTCGAGGCCGCCCCAGCCGTGCGGCAGCGTCGTGCCGCCGATGGCGTCGCTGCGGTCCTGGTCGTAAAAGGTGCCGAGGACGACGGCTCGACCGGCGGTGGCGAATTGCGCGACGCGCTCTCCGACCGCCGGCGCATTCGCGAACACGCGGTCCTCGAAGAGCAGGATGACGTCGTAATTGGCGAGAAGGACGTCGAGCGCCGGAACCGTGGTGCTGACGTCGACGCCCGTGAAGACGTGACCGGCGATCTTCGCGTTGTAGTCGGCTGCGGTTTCGACCGACCACGCGTTGGAGAGGATCGCGACGCGCGCGGCTTGCGCGGACACCGAAAGCGCGCACGCGACGATGACCGCGAGCACGCGGAACGCGAAAGGCATGAGAAGGCCGCTTCGGCGAGCGGGTTGCCGCCCACCGGAATTGAGATGTTGCGAAGGGTAGCCGAGGCGGTCCCATTTGCCAATGCAAATGGTCCGCCAGCGGCCCGGCGGCGCGACGTTTGTTGCGGCGAGAGGCCGGAAGAGGCGGTTGTCGTCGTTTGACGACGTTTCGACCATGTTTCGGCGCGATTCGGCAGGAGGTTTCTGCTCTGCGCGGCGCATCGTCATTTCGGCAGATTTGCGCGTTCCAGCAACATTGCGTCGCCGTAGCTCATGAAGCGGTAGCGCTCGCGGGTCGCGTGCGCATACGCCGCGCGCATCGTTGCGTGGCCGCCGAATGCGGCGACGAGCATCAAAAGCGTCGATTTCGGCAAGTGGAAATTCGTGAGCAGGCGATCGACCACGCGGAAACGGTAGCCGGGGGTGATGAAGAGGGTCGTCTCCGACGCGCCGGTACGAAGTGCGCCATTCGCGTCGGCGGCCGACTCGAGCGCGCGCAGGCTGGTGGTGCCGACCGCGAGCACGCGTCGGGCGCGCCGCCGGGCTTCGGCGACGGCCCGCCTCGTGGGCTCGGGAATGAAATAACGCTCGGCATGCATCCGGTGCTCGTCGATCCGAGGGCTCTGGACCGGCTGGAAGGTGCCGGCCCCGACGTGCAGCGTGACGAACGCGAGCGCGACTCCGCGGGCGCGGAGCGCGTCGAGCATCGGCTCGTCGAAATGCAGTCCGGCGGTCGGCGCGGCGACCGCGCCCGCCGCGCGCGCATAGACCGTCTGGTACCGATCGGCGTCCGATGCATCCGGACGATGGGTGATATATGGCGGCAACGGAACCTCGCCGTGCCGATCGAGCCACGCGCTCAACTCGCCGGTACCGGCGAACGCAAGCTCGAAGAAGCGCCCGTCGCGCGCCACGACCTTCGCGCGGGCGCCCTCCGCGAGCTCGATCGTGGTTCCGACGGCCGGAGGGTGGCTCGCCTTGAGCTGCACGAGCGCGGTATCGAATCCGTGCACGCGCTCGACGAGGATCTCGACCCCCCCGCCGGTTGGCTTGCGCCCGCGAAGTCGCGCAGGGATCACGCGCGTGTCGTTGAACACGAGCAGATCCTCCGGTTCAACGAGCGACGGCAGATCGGTGAAGCGCAGGTCCTCGAACCGGTCGCCGTCGACCTTGAGAAGGCGGCTGCCCGAGCGCTGCAGCGACGGCCGCTGCGCGATCAGCTCGGACGGGAGGTCGTAGTCGAAGTCGTCGAGGGTGAAGGGGCCTTGGTGGCCAACACCCGAGGCGGGGGCCTGTTCGGTCACGGATGAAACGGGGCCATCGGGATGCTTCGGGCGCTTTCGCGGCGGCTTCGTGAGCAAGCGCCCGGGAAGGATCGACGTGGTGCCGGGAGAGGGAGTCGAACCCTCACGGTATTTCTACCGGCGGATTTTGAGTCCGCTGCGTCTGCCATTCCGCCACCCCGGCTGCAGACCGCAATGCAAGAAAGGCAGGGGAGCTACGCGACGAGTATATCGTTCCGGGTTCGCATGCGGTGCACGAAGCGAAGAACGGAGGTCAGCAGCGTATGAGACGGGCTACGCGAGCATGGGCGCCATTGGTAAGGTTGCGTGCGAGTCGTGGCGATCGTCGGCGTCGTTTCGGCCCACGAACGTCGCGAGCCAGCGGTGCATCGGTCAATGTTTCGTTTGCGCTCGGTGTGTCTCGGCCTCGATCTCCGGTTCGACACCCGGTCGCCATGCACGATGCGTGACCGATACGAGGCCGTCGACGACGCTCAGTCCGCTCGACCATCCGGGACATGCCGGCGTCGTTGCGATGATCGGGTACTCCACCACCACGGACGACGAGAAACTCAGGGTCGATTCCATTCATTCTTTCAGCTCGGGCGAGAACATTCGCGCGCCGCGGTGCCGTCAAGGGGCACCGACGGCCAGTATGCGCTGGATTTCACATTCGGCCCGTCGATCCGAAAATAAAGAACGCCGGGAACGACCGCGGTCCACCTGCCGTTCGGCGCCCCGCGTAGCGCCGGCAGAACCCCCTTTTTGGAGCCGCCTTCGTTCGGGTGGTATCGACAGGTCATTCAGGGGATCGGGAACCGTGTATAGTGGGTCGTCGAATTCGATTCGGCCCGGCGGGCGCTTCATGCCTTCCGGCCCGTCGCGGTTTTCCCCATCGAACCTTGATGCCGTCGCGCGATCCTCGCGCGAGGCGATCTCGCATGCGGAGTCGGATATGAACGGCATTGTGAAATTCTTCAACACCACCAAGGGCTTCGGATTCATCCGCCCGGACGATGGATCCAAGGACGTGTTCGTCCATATCTCCGCCGTCGAGGGCGCCGGACTCGGCGGCCTCAGCGAGAACCAGAAGGTTTCGTTCGACGTCGAGCGCGGCAGCAACGGCAAGGTGTCCGCCGCGAACCTCAAGGCGATCTGATCGAACGACCGCAGGCACAGCGAGCATGCTCGCCGTGGTCATTTCATACGGATGGAAGGCAACAGGTGGCGAAAGAAGAAACGATCGAAATCGAAGGTGTCGTCAACGAAGTCTTGCCCGATACGCGATTCCGGGTCGAACTCGAGAACGGGCACGACATCATCGCGTACATGGCAGGGAAGATGCGCAAGCATCGGATCCGCATCTTGGCCGGAGACCGCGTCAGTATCGAACTCACGCCCTACGACCTCAGCAAGGGCCGCATCACGTTCCGGCACAAGGACGAGCGTCCGCTTGCGGCGCCCGTGAACCGACGGCCGGCGTCTTACGGAAGACGCTAGGCGAGCCGGCATCGCCGTAGGGCAGCGGCGGTCGGCGCCGCGAGCGAGCGTCAGAGATGCAGGGACGCGAGGATACCGATCACGACGGCCCCTGCGCCGGCGGCATACGACACGAACTGCAGCGAGCGGCTTCGCGTCAGCAGCGTGATGGCGGCGAGCGCGATCGCGATCTGCACGAGCGTCATGCCCTGTGCCCAGCGGTGGTGGACGTGCATCGACGCTTCGCTTTTGGCTTCGAGCTCCTCGGAGCGCTTCTCGAGCTTCTGCGCCTGCGCCATGATCTCCTGCTTTTCCTTGTCGTAGCGCGCGGCTTCCGCCTTGAAGCGCGCGCTTGCGTCGCCGCTCGCGAGCGTCGCGCCGAGTTCGGCGAGGTTCTGCTTGCTGCTCTTCGCCTGGTAGAAGTTCCACTGGTCGGACGCCTCGGTCCTGCGGATCGCGGAGTCGTTCTTGAACAGCAACGCGTCGTTCTGAGTCGCGCCTACCATGTAGCCGAACAACGCGCCGATCGTCGCGAGGATGGCGGTCGTGACCGCGATGCGCGCCGAGAACCGATCGCCGGAATGCGCCGCATGCTCGACTTCGTGGTCGTGCGGTCCGTGCACGTGAAAGCCATGCTCCGACATGTCTCGCTTTCCCTCTTTCTCGTAGCGCGTGGGTCAGACCCGCGTGTAGACGACGAACGCAAACGGCAAGCCGTCGCCGCTCTGATGTTCCTCGCGCGTCGTTTCGATCCATTCATTCGCATCGAGCCGCGGAAACGTCGTGTCGCCTGCAAACGCTTCGTCGATCTCGGTGACGTGCGCGGTCGCCGCGATCGGCAGCGCTGCGCGGTACAACTCGCCGCCGCCGATCACGAAAACGGGCGGAGGATACGCGACTTTCGCGAGCGCGTCGTCGAGCGACGAAGCGATGGTGGCGCCGGCGCCGGCATAGTCCGCGCGTCGGGTCACGACGATGTTCTGCCGGCCCGGCAGCGCGTGCGGCAGCGATTCCCAGGTTCGCCGTCCCATGATCACCGCATGGCCGGTCGTGAGCGCGCGAAAGTGTCGCAGATCCTCGGGCAGGCGCCACGGCAGCGTGCCGTGGCGGCCGATGACGCCGTTCGCCGCGACGGCGGCGATCAGCGCGACGTCCTTGCGCATGGCCTCGCGCGCGGGCGCGCGGGCGCCGGGCGCCTCGCCGTCGACCGGGAATGCGAGCGGCGCGCCGGTGTCATAATCTGCCGATTATAGCCAGCGCGCCGCGACAGGCGTCCGCACCCGCCGCGTGTATTACCCACGCTCGTTCCTCAAGTTCATTCTGCTCGGCTTCCTGCTCGTCAGCCTGCCGCTCGTCTATGCACTCGCCGAGATGATCCTCTCGCTCGACCGGCTCGAGTCGCAGGGCCGGCAGGAAGTGGTGCAGGCGGCACAGGCGGGGCGCACGAGCCGGCTTCTTTACGAACAGGCGACGACGCTCGAGCGCGTCGCGCGCCAACACCTGATCCTCGAGGATGGCGCGCTGCTCGAGGAGTATGCGAAGTTGCGTGAAGAGTTCCGCCAGACTGCGAACCAGCTCGCGTCGCTGCCGCTCGAGCCGGGCTCGCAGGAGACGCTCGAGAAGCTCACCAAGCGCGAGACCGAGCTTCACCAGCTGCTCATCGCGCCGCGGCGCGGGTCGGAGGTGTCCGATCAGATCGCGGACGGCTACTCGAAGCTCGTCGACGGTGCGCAGACCATGCTCGCCGCGAGCAATCAGCTCACGCAGCGCGCGATCGAGCGGCTGCAGGAAACCGCGACGCAGGGGCGCGAGAAGTGGATTTACGTGGGCCTCGCGACCGTCGGCATCGCGATCGCGCTCGCGATCGTGTTCGCGACGCTGATCTCGCGGCCGATCCGCCAGCTCGACCATGCGATTCGGCAGATGGGAAGCGCCGACTTCACGCACGCGATCAGCGTGACGGGGCCACAGGACCTGCGCTATGTCGGACAGCGGCTCGAATGGCTGCGCGGCCGGCTGTCGGAGCTCGAGGAGCAGCAGGCGCGTTTCCTTCGCCACGTCTCCCACGAGCTCAAGACGCCGCTCACCGCCGTCCGCGAAGGCGCGGAGCTCCTGCGCGACGACGTCGGCGGCAAGCTCACGCCCGAGCAGCGCGACATCGTCCGCATCGTGCGCGACAACACGCTCAGCCTGCAAAAGCTGATCGAGAACCTGCTTGCTTATCAGCAGACGCGCGCGATGGAGCCGGCGGCCCTCGGGCCCGTCGCAATGCCCGACATCGTGAATCGCGTGCTGCGCGAGCAGCGCCTCGCGGCATTGGCGAGGATGATCACGTTCGAGACGAATCTCGCGCCGGCGACGGTCATCGGTGACGCCGAGAAGCTGCGGACGATCATCGACAACCTGCTGTCGAACGCGATCAAGTACTCGCCGAGGAATGCGACGATCCGCGTGAGCGTTACCGCGCAGGACGGTTTCGCGTTGCTCGACGTCGTCGACGCGGGACGCGGTGTCGCGGCCGCCGACCGCGAGCGGATCTTCGAATCGTTCTACCGGGGTCCGGCGCCAGTGGACGGACGCATCAAGGGCTCGGGGCTCGGCCTCGCCATCGCGCGCGAGTACGCGCTCGCGCAGGGCGGCAAGATCGGCATCGTCGACCGCGACGACGGCAGGAGCGGCGCGTGGTTCCGGCTGTCGCTGCCGCTCGCGCCGGCCACGCTTTCGAGCCGCGGCGAAACGCTCGCGGTCGCTCATTCGTGAGGCGCGCATGAGGTGCGCCGTCGTCGCGGCGCTCGCGTTCGCGGCCGTGCTCGCCGCAGCGTGCACGTCGCTGCCGACACCGGTGATGCCCGCGGACGAGAACGACCCCGCGATCTACGAGCCGGATCCCGCGCCGATCGAGTCGCCGCCGCTCGAGCCGGTCGAGCCTCCGCTCGCGGCCGCGTCGAACGAAACTCAGTCAAGGCCGGCCGATCCTTCGCCGCCGCCCCCGAGCGCGACTCCACCGCCCGTCATCGTCGTCGCGCCGCCCCCGGCGCCTCCGACCGAGGACGAGCAGATGATCGCGCTGCTGGGCGACCTCCAGCGGTT
>DATIEN010000144.1:0-6546 GCA_035455705.1 Casimicrobiaceae bacterium
GAGGCGGGCCACGGCGATCTCGGCATGATCACGAGCGACGACGTCGTGCTGCTGGTGTCGAATTCCGGCGAGACCGACGAGCTGGTCTCGCTTCTGCCGCACCTCAAGCGCCAGGGCGCGCAGCTCATCGCGCTCACCGGCAACGAGCGCTCGTCGCTCGCGCAGGGCGCGAACGTGCATCTCGACGCGAGCGTGGACGCCGAGGCCTGTCCGCTCGGGCTCGCGCCGACCGCCAGCACGACCGCGGCGCTCGCGCTCGGCGATGCGCTGGCGGTGACGCTGCTCGACGCCCGCGGCTTCTCGGTCGAGGATTTTGCGCGCTCGCACCCCGGCGGATCGCTCGGAAGGCGGCTGTTCACGCACGTGAGCGACGTGATGCGCACCGGCGCCGACATCCCCGCCGTGCCGCTCGACGCCACGCTCGCGCAGGCGGTGCTCGAGATCAGCGGCAAGGCCATGGGCATGACCGCGGTCGTCGACGCGCAGGGGCGCGTCGAGGGCGTCTTCACCGACGGCGACCTGCGCCGCTGCCTCGCGCACGTCGGCGACTTCGCCTCCGCCCGAGTGGCCGAGCTGATGACCCGGAATCCGCGCACGATCGCGCCGGAGCGTCTCGCGATCGATTGCGTCGAGCTGATGGAGACCCCGCCGAAGGTCATGCAGCTCCTGGTGATCGACGCCGCGCGGCGGCTCGTCGGCGCGGTGCACCTGCACGACCTGTTTCGCGCCAGGGTCGTCTGATGGCTTCGGCGGAGCTCATGGCGCGCGCGCGTCGGGTGCGACTCCTGTCCTGCGACGTCGACGGCGTGCTCACGGACGGAAGAATCTACGTTGACGACGACGGGCGCGAGATCAAGGCCTACTCCTCGCTCGACGGCTTCGCGATGAAGATGCTGCAGCGTTCGGGCATCGTCGTGGCATGGATCACCGGTAGCCGCGCTCCAGCCGTGGTCCACCGGGCCACCAGTCTGGGCATCACCCACGTGATTCAGAACGCCGAGGACAAGCACGACGCCTGGCAGGCGCTGCGCGGCGCTCTCTCGGTCGCGCCCGAGGAATGCGCGCACATCGGCGACGATCTGCCCGACCTTCCCGTCATCCTCCGCTGCGGGCTCGGCGCGACGGTCCCGCACGCGCCCGAGCTGCTGCGGCGCCGCGCGCATTACGTCACGCGGGCGGAAGGCGGCCGCGGAGCAGTGCGCGAAATTGCCGAGCTGCTCCTCGCCGCGCGCGGCGCGCTCGACGAGGTCATGCGCGCTTACGACGCCTATGAGGACGCGTCGTGAAATCGCGCAGGCAGACGCTGCTCGAGCGCCTCGTGACCTGGTCGCCGGTGCTGCTGCTCGGCTCGCTCGCGGCGATGACCTACTGGCTGAACACGCAGGTGCGCATTGCGGTTCCCGAGTCGGACGGGTCGAGCCGCCACGATCCCGATCTGTTCGCGTCCGACTTCAAAGCAATAAATCTCGACCAGGACGGCCGCGTGCGACAGGCGCTGACCGCGGCCTCCGCGCAGCATTTCCCCGACACCGACGTGACGACGTTCGAATCGCCGGTGATCGTGTTCACCGACCCCGGCAAGCCCCGGCTCGAGGTCACGGCCGATCACGGCAGCCTGACCGGCGACCGCGAGAACGTCTATCTCGAGGGACACGTGAAAGCCGTGCGCGACGCCGCCGAAGGCGAGGAGCGCAGCGGGCCGATCACGGTGACGAGCGATTACCTGCACATCATTCCCAAGGAGGACCGCGTCGTGACCGACCGGCCGGTGACCATCACCGATCCGCGCGGAACGGTCAACGCGGTCGGGCTCGAGCTCGACAACAAGGCGAAGACGATCAAGTTCAAATCGCACCTGAGCGGACAGCTCGAGCCGCAGAACCGTCCGCAATGAGCACGATGCTCCTTCTGCGCGGCGGCCGGCTCGCGATCGTGATTGCGATCGCCGCGGCGGCCGCCCTGCCGGCGCGCGCCGAGAAAGCCGATCGCGACAAGCCGATCCACTACCAGGCCGACACCGGCGACGTGAACTACCAGACGAAGGTCGGCACGCTCATCGGCAGCGTGATCATCACGCAGGGGACGCTCACCATCCACGCCGACAAAGTGATCCTGCGCCAGAACCCCGACAACTCGATGTCGGCCACGGCGTACGGCAATCCGATCACCTTCCGCGAGAAGCGCGATGGCGTGGACGAGTATTACGAAGGCGTCGCGCAGCGCGCCGAATACGACGGACAGAAGCGTTTCCTTGAGCTGTTCGACCGCGCTCTGCTGCGCAAAGGCGCGGACGAGATCCGCAGCAACTACATCTCGTACAACGCCGAGACCGAATTCTTCAAGGCCGAGGGGCGTCCCGACACGCGTCCGCCGGCCGAGGGCGAGCCTCCACTCGGAGCGCGCGTGCGCGGCGTCTTCCAGCCGCAGCCGAAGGACCAGGACGACAAGAAGGCCGCGCCGGGCAAGGACGCGACGGCGAAGGACGCGACGGCGAAGGACGCCGCGGCGAAGGACAGGGCGCAGAGGGCTGCCCCGCCGGTCACGCTCAAGCCCGATACCGCGATCGGATCGGAGCCCGCCAAATGAACGCCGAGCGCGCACCCGACGTGACGAGCACGCTTGCGGTCGCCGCGCTGAGGAAGAGCTACAAGTCGCGCATCGTGGTGCACGACGTGTCTCTGTCGGTGGCGAGCGGCGAGGTGATCGGGCTGCTCGGGCCGAACGGCGCCGGCAAGACGACCTGCTTCTACATGATCGTCGGACTCGTCGCCGCGGACGGCGGCGAGATCTCGCTCGACGGCGAGGACCTGTCGCGTCTGCCGATCCACCGTCGCGCGCGCCGCGGGGTATCGTACCTGCCCCAGGAGGCGTCGATCTTCCGCAAGATGACCGTCGCGCAGAACGTGCGCGCGATCCTCGAGTTGCAGGACCTCGATCCCGACACGCTCGCGAACCGGCTCGACGCGCTGCTCGAGGATCTCACGATCTCGCACCTCGCCGACGCGCCCGCGGTGTCGCTCTCCGGCGGCGAGCGCCGCCGCGTCGAGATCGCGCGGGCGCTCGCGACGCGGCCGCGCTTCATCCTGCTCGACGAGCCCTTCGCCGGCGTCGATCCGATTGCCGTCCTGGACATCCAGAAGATCATCGGATTCCTCAAGGAGCGCGCGATCGGCGTGCTGATCACCGATCACAACGTCCGCGAGACGCTCGGCATCTGCGACCGCGCCTACATCATCAACGAAGGCCGGGTCCTCGCATCCGGCGCGCCGGGCGAGATTGTTTATAATGAGGACGTCCGGAAAGTCTATCTCGGGGAGCACTTCCGGCTCTGACGACGCTCCTCGTCGAAAGCGCGTTCGTCGGTGAAACAGACGCTTCAGCTCAAGCTATCGCAGCACCTCACGCTGACGCCGCAATTGCAGCAGTCGATCCGGCTTCTGCAATTGTCGACGATCGAGCTGAACGCCGAGGTCGAGCGCATGCTGCAGGAGAACCCGCTTCTCGAGCGCGCCGAAAGCGAAGAAGAGCGCGCCGTCGAGGTGCCGCTGTCGGGTCCCGGCCGCGTCAACGACGGCGCCGACCGTCACGAGGTGGCCGCCGCCGACACCGCTTCGGAGATCCGCAGCACGCGCGACGACACGCCGGAAGTGGTCGACTTCGCCGATTACGGCAGCGGCGGCGGCGACAGCGACTGGGGCGGCGGCAACGCGAACGACGACGACGATTTCCTGCCGCAGCAGATCGCAACGTCGTCGCTGCGCGATCACCTGAATGGTCAGCTCGCGCTGCTCAACCTTCCGTTGCGCGACCGGCAGATCGTCACCGCGCTGATCGACGCGCTCGACGACGACGGGTATCTGGCGACGCCGCTCGAGGAGATCGCCGAGCTCTTCCCGGCGGAGCTCGAGATCGAGCCCGACGAGCTCAACATCGCGCTCAAGTACGTGCAGAGCTTCGAGCCTTCGGGCGTCGGCGCACGCGACTGCGCCGAATGCCTCGCGCTGCAGCTTCGCGCATTGCCCGAAACGACGCCGTTCCGCGCCGACGCGTTGAAGGTCGTCGACGGCAACCTCGCGCTCCTCGCGAACCGCGACTTCACGAAGCTCAAGCGGCTGCTGCACACCGACGACACGGGCGTGCGCGGCGTGCGCGACCTTATCCGCAGCCTGAATCCGCGGCCCGGTGCGGCGTTCGCGAAGGCCGAGGCGAACTACGTCATTCCCGACGTGGTCGTACGGAAATTCAGGAACCAGTGGGTCGCCTCGCTGAACGAGGCGGCGATGCCGAAGCTGCGGCTGAACCGCATCTATGCGGACATCCTCACGCGCAACCGCGAGAGCTCCAACCAGCAGCTCGCCGCGCAGCTGCAGGAAGCGAAGTGGCTGATCCGCAACGTGCAGCAGCGCTTCGACACGATCCTGCGCGTCGCGAAGGCGATCGTCGAGCGGCAGCGGCGCTTCTTCGAGCACGGCGAGGTCGCGATGCGGCCGATGGTGCTGCGCGAGATCGCCGACATGCTGAACCTGCACGAATCGACGATCTCCCGCGTGACGACGCAGAAGTACATGCTGACGCCGCGCGGGACGTTCGAGCTCAAGTACTTCTTCGGCAGCCACGTGGCGACCGACACCGGCGGCGCCGCGTCGGCCACCGCGATCCGGGCGCTCATCAAGCAGCTGATCGCGGCGGAGGACGCGAAGACGCCGCTCACCGACAGCAAGATCGCGGACATGCTCGGCGAGCAGGGCATCCTGGTCGCGCGGCGCACGATCGCGAAGTACCGCGAAGCGCTGCAGATACCGCCGGTGAACATGCGCAAGGCGCTCTGAATGATCCGACGGAACGCCGCGCGTCCCCGCAGCCGTTCCGGTTTCACGTCTTCCTGTTCGTTTCAAGACCCGCCTTTTGGCCGTCGTGGATGCGCGCCCGCCGTGCGCATTCCCGGCGCATTCGCGCCGTCGGCACCGCATGGAAGGAGAGCTCGATGAATCTGCAGATCACTGGACATCATCTCGACGTCACCCCGGCGATCCGCGACTACGTCACGTCGAAGCTCGCCCGGATCAACCGGCATTTCGACCACGTCATCGACGTGAACGTCGTGCTCACCGTCGACAAGCTGTCGCAGAAGGTCGAAGCGACGGTCCACGTGCGGGGCAAGGACCTGCACGCGGAATGCTGCGACGCCGACATGTACGCGGCGATCGACGGCCTCGCCGACAAGCTCGACCGGCAGGTGCTGAAGTACAAGGAGCAGATCCGCAACCACCGGGCGGACAGCGAGGCGATCCAGCGGTCTACGCCCGGCACGGGCACCGACGGCTCCCGCTGACATCCCCCGGCGGCGGCCGCCCCGCCTACGTATAATCCGTCGGTTTGCCTTGGAGCGCGTCGCGAAAACTTCTTCGTGAACCAGATCGCGGCACTGCTGCCGCCCTCGAACATCGTCGTCGATCTCGACGTCGGATCCAAAGCCGCGTTCTTCACCGCCATCGGCGAGCTCTTCGAGAGGAGCGCCGGGCTGCCGCGCGCCCGCGTCGCGGCGAGCCTCGCCGCGCGCGAGAAACTCGGCTCGACGGGACTCGGTCAGGGAATCGCGATACCCCATGGCCGCATCGCACGTCTGCCCGCGGCGATCGGCGCCTTCGCGCGGCTCCGCGCGCCGATCGCGTTCGACGCGCCCGACGGCAAGCCCGTCGACCAAGTCTTCGTGCTGCTCGTCCCCGAGCAGGCGACCGACCGCCACCTGCAGCTTCTGTCCGAGCTCGCGCAGATGTTCTCGCAGCGGACGTTTCGCGAGCGCCTCGCGACGGCCCCGGATGCGGCCGGAATCGGCGCGCTGTTCCGCGACTGGCCCACGGAGGCCTGACGCATGCGACAGGTGAGCGTGCAGCGCTTCCTCGACGACAACCGCGAGCGGCTTGGGCTCGTCTGGCTCGCCGGGCGCGACGGCGGCGACCGGATGCTCGTCGGCGAAAGCGCGCTGCGCCCGACCATCGGGCAGATCGGGCACATGAACCTGATCCATCCGTTTCGCGTGCAGATCCTCGGCGCCGCCGAGATCGCCTACCTGCGCGCGCTGCCCGAGGACGAGCTGCAGCGCTCGATCAACCGGATGTTCACGACCGAGCTCGCGGCGATCGTCGTCGGCAACGGCGAGCAGGTCCCGCGCCACCTGCTCGACATGTGCAACCAGCATCGGATCGCCCTCGTCACATCGCAGCAGCCCTCGCCGCACATCGTCGACGTGTTTCGCATCTACCTGTCGCGCGTGCTCGCCGAATCGACGACGCTGCACGGCGTCTTTCTCGACGTGCTGGAGCTCGGCGTGCTGATCACCGGCGCATCGGCGATCGGCAAGAGCGAGCTCGCGCTCGAATTGATCTCGCGCGGCAACGGCCTCATCGCCGACGACATCGTCGAGCTGTACCGGATCTCGCCCGACACGATCGAGGGACGCTGCCCGGCCGTGCTCCGCGACTTCCTCGAGGTGCGCGGCATAGGCATCCTGAACATCCGCACGATCTTCGGCGAGACCGCGGTGCG
>DATIEN010000145.1:0-13193 GCA_035455705.1 Casimicrobiaceae bacterium
TCCGGCGAGCTCACGTACGAGCTCGGCATGCAGTTGCGAAGTCGCGCGTGGGGCCAGGCATTTCCGGCACCCGCGTTCGACGTCGTGTTCGACGTCGTCGATCAGCGTTTCGTCGGCGAAGGCGGGCATGCGAAGCTCACGCTCATGCACGAGCGGCAGCGCTATCCGGCGATCGCCTTTCGCGCCGAGACCGCGCTGCCGCCGCGCATCCACGCGTTGTTTCGACCGGAGATCCGCAGCTTCCAGGGCCTGTCGGCCCTCGAGCTCGTCATCGACTACTGGACTCCCGCGCCGTCGTGATTTGACGCACAGCGGCATCGCGCGGCCCCTCGGACGCGGTGCCGGCGCCCTCCAAGAACCGCACCAGGCGCGAGCCTCGGGTGGGATTGGTGCCCTAAGGCATTGGTTTTGCATGGAAACGGTTGCTTCGTCCCAAAACGACGCAGCGAGCCGTTTTGCACGACAAATACCGATCCCGCCCTTGTGCGGTGCAATATCTTCGGCTAGATTAGGTAGGTTTGACCGCCGAAGGCTTTTCCCGGGCCACCTCTTCATTCCGAAGGAACACGAGCAATGCGCTTGACTGACAAAGTGTCGATCATCACCGGCGCGGGCCAGGGAATCGGCCGGGCAACGGCCCTCAAGTTCGCCGCCGAGGGTGCGCGGGTGGCCGTCTGCGACATCAACGACGAAGCGGTCGAGGACACGGTCCGCGCGATCGGCGACGCCCGCGGCGAGGCGGCCGGGTTCCACGTCGACGTCACCGACAAGGAAAGCATCGCCAGGATGGTCGCGGGCGTCATGGCGAAGTGGGGCCGCATCGACACGCTCGTCAACAACGCCGGCATCGTCCAGGACGCGCAGTTCAAGAAGATGACCGACGAGCAGTTCGAGCGCGTCATCGACGTCAACCTGAAGGGCGTCTACCACTGCACGAAGGCGGTCGTCGACATCATGCTCGAGCAGAACTCGGGCGTGATCCTCAACGCCTCGTCGATCGTGGGTCTCTACGGCAATTTTGGCCAGACGAACTACGCGGCGACGAAGTTCGGCGTGATCGGCATGGTCAAGACGTGGGCGCGCGAACTCGGCCGCAAGGGCATTCGCGCCAACGCGATCTGCCCGGGTTTCATCGAGACGTCGATCCTCTCGTCGATCCCCGACAAGGTCATCAAGATGATGGAAGAGAAGGTGCCGCTCGGCCGGCTCGGCAAGCCGGAGGAGATCGCGAACACGTACGCGTGGCTGGCCTCCGACGAGGCTTCCTATATCAACGGCGCCGTCATCGAGGTGTCGGGCGGCTGCACGATATAGCCGCGCCGCGCGGCGCGCTGGCGAGCTCCGCGAGCCGTCGCGGACGACGGGCGTTGACCACGACGGAACCGGCAACGCGCATCGGCCGATTTGAACGCTCGTCCATCCGTCGGGTTGAGCGCGAACGCCGCGGCGGGTAGCATTCGGCATCCCGATTTCTCCAAGCCGCCGCCGATGAATCGCCTTTTTGCCCTGCCCGTCGTCGCCCTCGCCTGCGCGTTTCTCGGGGCGCGCGCGAGCGCCGAAATGATCGGAGGCAACCCGGGCCCCGCGCACAACTACGTGTGTCCGCACGCCGACGGCAAGCCCGCGATCGACTGCTATCTGGACGCCGTTCAGCACCTCTACACGATGTGCCGGAACGTGAAGTCGATCGAGATCATCGAGTTCGGCTACGAGAATTCGACGGAAGGCACGAATGGCGCGAAATCCGAGTCGTGCCTCGACAAGCAGAAGCAGAACATCGAGCACCCGTTCAAGGCTGCGCTCCGGGAGGCCGGCAAGTCCAAGCCGGCCGTCGAAGGCCTCAAGAAGCTGCACGAGCTGTGGCTCTCGGCAATGAACGCGCTCGCCTGGCATCGCGGCGAGTCCGACGCCGAGTACAAGGCGCGCGTCGCGAAGCCGTACGACGAATTCTCGCAACGCATCGCGATGATCCGCACGAGCATCGTCGAAAGCGAGACGAAGGTCGCGACGAAGAAGGAAGCGAAGCCGTCGTCGCCGAAGCACGCGGCGAAGAAGGTGCCGGACGCCGCGACGAAGACCGCGAAGGCGAAGAAAGACTGAACGCGGCGCTGCCCGCTGGCGTGTCGACCGACACGCAGGACGAAGAGCTCGCCGCGATCCTCGGCGAGAACGGCACCCTCGCGCGCACGCTTCCCGGATTCCGGTTCAGGGCGCAACAGCTGGCGATGGCGCAGGCCGTCGCACGTGCCATCGCGTTGCGCCAGCCGCTCGTTGCGGAGGCCGGCACGGGCACCGGGAAGACCTTCGCCTACCTCGTTCCGGCGCTGCTCTACGGCGGCAAGGTCATCGTCTCGACCGGCACCAAGACGCTGCAGGATCAGCTCTTCGAGCGCGACCTGCCGCTGATCCGCGACGCGCTGGCGGTGCCGGTCACCGTGGCGCTGCTCAAGGGGCGCGCGAATTACGTGTGCCTGCATCATCTGGAGCGGACCGCACGCGAGGAGCGCCTGCCCTCGCGGCAGGACGCGCGTCACCTGCCGAAGATCGTCGCGTTCGCGCGCGCCAGCGAGCGCGGCGATCGCGCCGAGCTTGCCGACGTCCCGGAGAACGCGGCGATCTGGCCGATGGTGACGTCGACGCGCGACAACTGCCTCGGGAGCAATTGCGCATTCCATCGCGAATGCTTCGTGATGAAGGCGCGCAAGGACGCGCTCGATGCCGACGTCGTCGTCGTCAATCACCACCTGTTCTTCGCCGACGTCACGCTGCGCGACGAGGGCCTCGCCGAGCTGCTGCCCGCGTGCAACACGGTAATCCTCGACGAGGCGCACCAGCTTCCGGACACGGCGACGCTGTTCTTCGGCGAGCAGACGGCCTCGAGCCAGTTGACGGAGCTCGCACGCGACGCCGAGGCGATCGCGCGCACCGAGCTTCGTGACATTCCCGAGCTCCCCGACGCCAGCGCCGAGATCGTGCCGCTGATCCGCAAGCTGCGCCTGGCCGCCGGCGACACGCCGGGCAAGCTTGCGCAAACCGCGGTTGCATCGCGCGCCGATTTCGTCGAAGCCCTCGACGCGCTCGCCGCGGGTGTCGAGCGGCTGGCGGGCGAGATGCAGCTGGTCGCCGAGCGCAGCGAGGACGTTGCGGCGATTGCGCGTCGCGCCGACGCGGCGGCCGCCGCGCTCGCGCGCTGGCGCGCCGGCTTCGGCGGCAATGCCGACGACTGGATCCGCTGGGTCGACGTCGGCGTCGCCGGCTTCCAGCTGCACGCATCACCGCTCTCGATCGCGGACGTGTTTCGTCGGCAGGTCGAGGACACGGGCCGGGCGTGGATCTTCACGTCGGCGACGCTCGCGGTCGGCCGCGATTTTTCGCACTACACCGGCCAGCTGGGCCTCACGGACGCGCAGACCGGTTGCTGGGACAGCCCGTTCGATTACGGTGCACAGGGGCTTCTCTACGTCCCGCGCGGATTGCCGCCGCCGAACAGCATCGAGCATACGAACGCGGTCGTAGACGCGGCCCTGCGCGTTCTGAAGGCGAGTCGCGGACGCGCGTTCCTGCTGTTCACGACGCTGCGCGCGTTGAATGCGGCCCGCGAGCGGCTCGCCGCGCACCTCGAGCACGAGCGTCTCGACTATCCGCTGCTCGTGCAGGGCGACGGCTCGAAGACCGACCTGCTGCTGCGCTTTCGCGCGCTAGGCAACGCGATCCTGCTCGGTAGCGCGAGCTTCTGGGAAGGCGTCGACGTGCCCGGCGAGGCGCTCTCGGTCGTCGTCATCGACAAGCTGCCGTTCGCACCGCCCGACGATCCGCTGCTCGCGGCCCGGCTCGCGAAGCTCGCGTCCGACGGCGGCAACGCGTTCATGCAGTGGCAGCTGCCGCAGGCGGTGATCAGCCTCAAGCAGGGCGCGGGTCGACTGATCCGGACGGAGAGCGATCGCGGCGTGCTGATGCTTTGCGACCCGCGCCTCGTCGACAAGCCTTACGGCAAGCGCATATGGCAGAGCCTGCCGCCGATGCGGCGAACGCGCGAGATTGCGGACGTCGTCGCGTTCTTCGAGACGGCGGCTGCTATCGACGAGCGGCCATCGCCGGCATAGCGCTCGTTGTTTTCAGCATTGCCGCGCCTTCCGCGCAGGGCCGTCCCGGGCGGAAGGCGCTGACTCAACCGCCGCTTCTACCAAATTTTCCACCACGGCTTCGACGGCGCGTTCTGCGCGAGGTAGACGCTGTTCGGATAGGTCTTCTCGAGAATCGCGTGCGCATCGTCGGCGAGCTGCGTCAGTCCCAGCTTGCGATAGCTGTTGACCATGATGTTGAGCGCGATCTCGTTCGACGGCGTGCGCGGATGAGCGACGAGCGAGGCCTGCGCACGGTCCGCTGCCGCCACGTAGGCGCCGCGATTGTAGTAGTACTGCGCGACGTGTACCTCGTACATCCCGAGCGCGTTGGTGAGATAGCGCATCCGCACCTGCGCGTCTTCGGCGTAGCGGCTCTGCGGGAACTTCGCCACCAGCTCCTTGAACGCCGCGAACGACTCGCGCATCTGCTTCGGGTCGCGCTCGGAGAGGTCGAGCTCGTAGATGTAGCCGAATAACCCCTGATCCTCGCGGAAGTAGACGAGTCCCTTCAGGTAATAGGCGTAGTCGACGTTCGGGTTATTCGGATACGTCCGGATGAAGCGGTCGCACGCGGCGGTCGCCGCGGCCTGCTCGCTGTTGCGCCAGTTCGAGAACGCACCTTCGAGGATCGCCTGCTGCGCGTACTTGCCGTACGGGAAGCGAGCCTCGAGCGTGTCGAACAGCTTGACTGCCCGCGTATAATTGCCGTCGAGCATGGCGTTGTGAGCGTTCCTGTACAGCTGCTCCGCGCTCCAACCGGCCGTTTCGTCCTTGACGTCGGGAAGCAGCCCGCATCCCGCCGTCACCAGCGCCATCAGCGCCACCCCGATCCAGCGTTGCCATTTCGGCCATTGCGACATCGTCATCGGCATCCTTCGTGAATCGCGCGGATTATAGCCGACGATCGCCGCACACCGACGAGGATCCGGCTCGTGCCGGCGCGCATTCGATCAGCCGTGAAATCCCCTCCGAACTCGCCGGCATGCGGCTCGACCAGGCGCTTGCACGAATGCTGCCCGCGCATTCGCGTACGCGGCTTCGCGCCTGGATCGATGCCGGACACGTCAAGGTCGACGACGCCGCGTGGGAGGCGCGGCGCCGCGTCGTAGGCGGCGAGCGGATCGACGTCGAGCCGCTGGCGAACGAGGCGCCGCTCGCCGACATGCCCGAAGACATCGGTCTTGCGATCGTCTTCGAGGACGACGCGATCCTCGTTCTCGACAAGCCCGCGGGACTCGTCGTTCACCCGGGCAGCGGCAATCGGTCGGGCACGCTCCTGAACGCGCTGCTTCACCACGATCCCACGCTCGCGTCGCTGCCGCGCGCAGGCATCGTGCACAGACTGGACAAGGACACGAGCGGCCTGATGGTCGTCGCCAGGACCGAGGCGGCGCAAACCGCGCTGGTGCGCGCGCTCGCCGCGCATCGGGTCGCGCGCGAATACCTGGCGCTCGCGCACGGCGACCTGGCGAAGGCGATCGTGATCGACGCACCGATCGGCCGCCATCCGACGCAGCGCACGACGATGGCGGTCGTCGAGCGCGGGAAGCCGGCGCGAACCCACGTCGGCGTCGTCGAGCGCTTCGGCGATGCCACCCTTGTGCGCTGCACGCTCGAGACCGGGCGCACCCATCAGATTCGCGTGCATCTCGCCGCGATCGGCCATCCGCTGGTCGGCGATCCCGCCTACGGCGGACGCCGTGCGCTGCGAGCTCGACCGCCGGCGCGAAACGCGTCCTTCACGTTCGGGCGTCAGGCGCTGCATGCGACGCGGCTATCGCTCACGCATCCGGTCACCGGAGCATCGATGACGTGGACGTGTGCGCCGCCCGCCGATTTCGCCGGGCTCGTGCGCACATTGCGGACGGGGAGCGGCGATCCGCGATGACGCCAACCGCGGAGACCGAGGCGGCCGAGCGCAATCCGAGTGCGCGCGGCTTGCTCGCGCGCCGCATCGAAGCCGCCGGCTACGACTGGATCGTGCCGGCATGGAATGCACCGGGCGGCGTCGAAGCGTTCGTCACCACGCGAAACGGCGGCGTGAGCGGCGGCGCGAGCGCGTCGCTCGACGTGGGTCATGCGTCGCTCGAGCGGATGCCAAGCGAAGACCGGGCTGCCATCGTCGAGAACCGCCGCCGCGTGCAGGCATTCCTGCCCTCGGCGCCGGTCTGGCTCGCGCAAGTGCACGGCGCAGACGTCGTGACGATCGGCGCCGAAACGACCGGCGCGCCGCCGCGGGCGGATGCGGCCATCACCCGATCGACCAGCGTCGTGCTCGCCGTGCGCGTCGCCGACTGCATGCCGGTGCTCTTCGCGGATCGCGACGATTCCGTCGTGGGGGTCGCGCACGCCGGTTGGCGCGGTCTCGCCGCGGGGGTGCTCGAGAACGTGCTGGCTGCGATGAACTGCGATACCGCCCGCGTCGACGCGTGGCTCGGTCCGGCGATCGGCCGCGGTGCCTTCGAGGTCGGCGCCGACGTTCGAGATGCATTCGTCGCAACGGATCCCGGGGCGGTGGCTTTCGTTCAAAAGTCGCCGGACAAGTGGCTTTGCGATCTGGAGGCACTGGCGCGCATGCGGCTTGCCCGAGCAGGCGTGCGCTCGGTCGCAGGCGGTGGCCTCTGCACGTACAGCGACCGCGCGCGCTTCTTCTCGTATCGCCGTGACGGGACCGGTGAGCGGATGGCGGCCTTCATCTGGCGCCGGGGTCCGACGTGATCCTGCTCGAGATCGTCGTCGCCGCTCTTTCGGGAGGCGTGCTGTCCACGATCGCGGCAGGCGCGACGCTTCGGCTCGATGCATCCTGGATTCCAGGCTTCGTGTCGTTCGCCGTCGGCGCGCTTCTGGGCGCGGTGTTCCTCGAGCTTCTGCCGCATGCGCTCGAGGGCGCGAGCGCCGCGGTGGTGATGCGCACCGTGCTGATCGGCCTGCTCGCGTTCTTCCTGCTGGAGAAGCTCGTGTTGTGGCGCCACGCGCACGGGCACGACGAGCACTCCGATGCGCGCATGGAGACGGAGCACGAGCATGCGCTGCACGTCCACCGTGCCCCGGTCGGCGGCCGTCCGGGGCTCATGATCCTCATCGGCAACAGCGTGCACGGCTTTTGCGACGGCGTCGTGATCGCCGCTGCATTCCTCGCGAGCAGCGCGCTCGGCATCGCGACGACGCTGGCCATCGTCGCGCATGCGGTGCCGCAGCAGGTCGGTGATTTCGCCGTGCTGCTGCATTCGGGTTTCGACCGCGCCAAGGCGTTCACCTACAACGTCGCCACCGGCCTCGCGACGCTCGTCGGCGCACTCGCAGCCTACGCAGCGCTCGCGGACATGCAGCACGTGCTGCCGGTCGTGCTTGCGATCGCCGGCGCGAGCCTGCTCTATGTCGCGGCGGCCGATCTGATCCCGAGCCTGCACCGGCGTGCGGAGCCGGTCGAAACCGGCAAGCAGATGCTCTGGATCGCGCTCGGCATCGCGATCATCGCCATCGCGCACGTGCTCCTCGAGCCGGAATGATCGTCCGATGACACCCCCGATATCCCACGCCGCGAAGCCCGCGCCGCCGAATCCGGGCACGCTCGAATCGTGGGTCGCGCTCGGCCAGGAATGGCAGCGGACGCTCGCCTCGTGGACGAACTGGTGGCTCGCAACGGGGCAGAGGCTGCCGGACGGCGCACCAGCCGCGTCCGCCGCGTCGTCGCCGTTCGACGGCGAACGCCTTGCCGCGCTGCATGCGGCGTTCGCGCCGCGCGTGCAGGCGCTGTGGTCGCGGACGCCGCAGGCGACACGGGTCGACGATCGGCGTTTCGCGTCCAAGGCCTGGCGCGAGCAGCCGTACTTCGCCTGGCTCGCGCAAGCGTATCGGCTCTATGCCGAGTACCTTACCGCGCTCGCCGCCGCGGCGCAGTTGCCGCCGCTCGAGAAGCGACGGCTCGAGTTCGCGGTCCGTCAGTTCATCGACGCGATCTCGCCGTCGAACTTCCCCGGCACGAACCCCGACGTGCTGCAGCGCGCGATCGAAACCGAAGGCGCGAGCCTCGTCGAGGGTTTGCGCAACCTGATCGACGACGTGCGCAAGGGCCGCATCACGATGAGCGACGAGGCGGCGTTCGAGGTGGGGCGCAACCTCGCGATCACGCCCGGCAGCGTCGTGTTCCGCAACGAGCTGATCGAGCTGATCCAGTACGACGCCAGCACGCCGCGCGTCGCGCGCCGGCCGCTTCTGTTGGTGCCGCCGTGCATCAACAAGTACTACGTCCTCGACCTGCGGCCCGAGAACTCGTTCGTGCGCCACGCGGTCGCGCAGGGCCACACCGTCTTCATGATCTCGTGGCGTAACGTGCCGGCCGACCTGGGCACGCTGACCTGGGACGACTACCTGTCGCGGGGCGCGCTGGCGGCGCTTCGGGTCGTCAAGTCCATCGCGCGTGCGCAGGAGGTCAACGCGCTGGGCTTTTGCGTGGGGGGAACGATCCTCGCCTGCGCGCTTGCGGTTCTGGCCGCCCGCCACGACGCAAGCGTCGCGAGCGCGACGTTCCTCACCACGATGCTCGACTTCGCCGATCCCGGGGAAATCGGCGTCTACGTCTCGCGCGAAATGCTCGCGAGCCGCGAGCGGCAGCTGCTCGCCGGGCAGCGCGTGCACGGCAGCGAGCTCGCAGGGGCATTCGCGAGCCTGCGGCCGAACGAGCTCGTCTGGAACTACTTCGTCGACAATTACCTCAAGGGACGCACGCCGCCGGCGTTCGATCTTCTGTACTGGAACGGCGACTCGGCGAACCTGCCCGGTCCGATGTACGTCTACTACCTGCGCAACATGTACCTCGAGAACCGCCTGCGCGAGCCGGGCGCGCTTTCGATGCTCGGCGAAAAGATCGATCTGTCGCGGGTCGCCTGCCCGGCCTACGTGTACGCGTCGCGCGACGATCACATCGTGCCGTGGCGCTCGGCGTTTCGCACGCTCGATCTCGTCGGCGGCGAAACGACGTTCGTGCTCGGCGCATCGGGCCACATCGCCGGCGTCGTCAATGCGCCCGAGGCGCGCAAGCGCAACTACTGGACGCAGGGGGAACGCACGACGTCGCCGGACGACTGGCTCGCGGCCGCGACCAGCCACCCCGGAAGCTGGTGGCCCCATTGGTACGCGTGGCTCGCACGCAGCAAGGGCGGCGAGCGGGCGGCGCCGAGAACCGCGGGCAATGCGACCCACCGGCCGCTCGCGCCGGCGCCGGGCGACTACGTTCGCGAGCGGGTGTGACTCGAGGGGCGCGACCGAAAACGGCAGCGCTTTGCCCTTGCGGAACGGTCCATCGGAAGAACCGACACGGCGACGGGAACCGAATTGCGCGACACTCTCGTCATTGCGGGAGCCTGGCGCTGATCTCGATCGACGAATACCAGGTGGCGAGATTGTCGATGTCCTCGTTCGAGAGTCCGGCTGCGACGAGCGACATCGCCTCGTTCTTGCGTGCGCCGGACTTGAACGCCTGCAACTGCGCGACGAGATAGCCCTCGATCTGCCCGGCGATGTTCGGCGCGTCGGGAACCTTCGACATCCCGTCGACGCCGTGGCACGCCTGGCACATTTGCGCCTTGGCCCGGCCGGCCTTGGCATCGCCGGCGGCGGCGTCTTGCATCGCAGGTGCAAGCAAGGCGGCGGCGCACGCAAGCGCCACCGCCTTCGATCGAGACACGATCACTTGCCGTCGTACCAGATGCGATAGAGCGCGCCCACGAGATCGTCCGACACGAGCAGCGAGCCGTCATGCAGCATCGCGACATCGACCGGACGGCCGAGGTAGTAGCCGTTGTCGTTCCAGCCTTCGGCGAACGGCTCCGACGGCCCGGCCACGTGTCCATCCTCCTTGAGGAACGTCACGAGGACGCGGGCACCGACGGGCACCGTGCGGTTCCACGAGCCGTGCTGCGCCGAGAAGATCGCGTTGCGATATTTAGGCGGGAACATCGTGCCGGTGTAGAACACCAGCCCGAGATCCGCGGCATGCGCGGCCTGGTCGACCTCGGGGAACACGACGCCGGCCGGCGGCGTGTCGTTCTTGTACTCGTTGGTCCGCGTATGCCCGCCGCCGTACCATGGGAAGCCGAAGTCCAGACCCGCCTTCGCGACACGATTCATCTCGCCCGGCGGCTGATCGTCGCCCATGCCGTCGACCTGGTTGTCGTTGGTCCACAGCGTCTTGTCCTTCGGATTGAAGTCCATGCCGACAGCATTGCGCAGCCCTGTCGCATAGACCTCGCGATTCTTGCCGTCGCGGTCCATGCGGATGATGCCCATGATGCCGGTCTTGTGGTACAGGTCGAGCTTCTCCTTCGGCGGCACGTTGTACGGCTGACCGAGCTGGATGTACAGCTTGTTGTCGGGCCCGATCCGGCATGGCCGTGCCGTATGGTTGTAGCTCTCCTCTTCGCGCGGGATGAGCTTGCCCTCAGGCACGATCGCGTTCGGCACGACGTCCGGGCTTTCGTAGAAGAATTCCGCCGCCGGGTACTCGACGACGCGATTCTGCTCGACGACATAGAGAAAGCCGTCCTTCGAGAAGCAGGGGCCGTTCGGAATCTTCTTCGGCAGTGTCGGCGCGAATTCCTTCACCTCGTCGGCGACGCCGCCACGCGAGCGATCGGTGACCGCCCACACCTTCGTCTTGCGCGTGCCGACGAACGTGACGATGCCCTGCGGGCCGACCGCGATGTGCCGCGCGTCCGGCACGAGCGCATAGAGATCGATGTGAAAGCCCGGCGGGAGCTTGATCTTCTTCAGATTCTGCTTGACCTGGTCCGCCTTGGGTCCCGTCTGCGGAATCGTCGGCCAGTCGACCGGCGAGTTCGTCTGGTGCATGCCGGACAGCGTCTCGAGCTCGTCCGCGTAGCCTGCCAGTGGACATAGCGCGAGCGCAGACAAAACGACGACCGCTTTCCTTGGAAATCTCATGGCCAACCTCCCCTGGATGAACGAGCCGCCCCCGCAATGCGAAGGTCGGCTACGGTTGAACGTTCGCGAGACTCTATGCCGGTGCAACGCAAACATCAACAACCTTCACGCGCGACGACGCGCTTGTGACGCAGTGCAAAACGGCGGCGACCGTCACGGTCCCGGCGCTTTGCGCTACCATTCCCGCATCGCGTCGACAGGAGGAAACGAGACATGGCCAAGCAGCGCATCGCGCTCGTCACCGGCGGAATGGGAGGGCTCGGTGAGGCGATCTGCATCAAGCTGTCGGCGCTCGGCAACACCGTCGTCACGACGCATTCGCCGAACAATACGAAATCCGCGGACTGGCTCGACACGATGAAGCGGCAGGGATACGACTTCCGCGCCTACGCATGCGACGTCGCCGACTTCGATTCCGCGGCGACGTGCGTGAAGCGGGTCGTCGAAGAACTCGGACCGATCGACGTGCTGGTCAACAACGCCGGCATTACGCGCGACATGACGTTTCGCAAGATGGACAAGACCAACTGGGACGCGGTCATCGAGACGAACCTCGACTCGTGCTTCAACATGACGAAGCAGGTGTGCGACAGCATGGTCGACCGCGGCTGGGGCCGCATCATCAACATCTCGTCGGTGAACGGACAGAAAGGTGCGTTCGGGCAGACCAACTATTCGGCGGCCAAGGCCGGCATGCACGGCTTCACCAAGGCGCTCGCGCTGGAGGTCGCCCGCAAGGGTGTCACCGTCAACACGATCTCCCCGGGCTACATCGGCACGAAGATGGTGATGGCGATTCCGAAGGACGTTCTCGACAGCAAGATCATCCCGCAGATTCCCATGGGGCGCCTCGGCAAGCCCGAGGAGGTGGCCGGTCTTGTCGCCTATCTGGCAAGCGACGAGGCGGCGTTCCTCACCGGCGCGAACATCGCGATCAACGGCGGCCAGCACATGTTCTGACGCCATGTGTCCGCTCGATAGCGCGCCGGGCCCGGCGACCTCGGAAACCGTTTCGCTCGGGCAGTCCGCGCGGCCGCGACCGCACGCGGCCACGTGCGTCCTTTCCGGCGTCATACCCGACCCGCTGCTGTCGACGCGCGCGCGCGGCTGGAACGGCCTCACCGTCGAGCTGCAAAGCTTTCGCGACCTCGACGTCGTCGTGCAGACGACCGATCACGTCATCGCCGTTCACCTCGCCGGACGCGTCAACGTGCATCGGACGCGGAACGAGCGAACGGTTTCGCGCACGGTGAACGTCGGCGACGTGACGATCACGCCGGCCGGGCCGCCGACCCGGTGGCAGCAGGCGGGTCACAGCCTGGTGGTCCTGCTGCGGCTGTCGCCGTCGTACATCCGGACGATCGCCGGCGACGAATGCGCGCTCGACCCCGACCGCTTCGAGATCCAGAGCCGTTTCACGACGCGCGACCCGCGCCTCGAGGACCTCGCGCGGCGGCTTCTCGCCGGTATCGAGCTCGAGGGTTCCGACAGCCATCTCTACGTCGATGCGCTCGCTTGCGAGCTCGCGATTCATCTCGTTCGGGAGCACACGACGGCCTGCGCGGGGACCGTGTGGTCGATGGCGCGGCTCTCACCGCACAAGCTGCGCCGCGCGGTCGAGTACATCGACGACAACCTGAAGAGCGAGCTGACGCTCGCATCGATTGCCGAGTCGGTCGCGCTCAGTCCCGGTCACTTCGCACATGCGTTCCGGCAGGCGACCGGCGTGACGCCGCATCGCTACGTGCTCGAGCGCCGCGTCGAGCGCGCCAAGAAGTGGCTGAGCGACTCCGACCTGTCGATCACCGAAATCGCCAATCGCGTCGGTTGCTCGAGCCCAAGTCACTTCTCGGTCCTGTTCCACCGCATCACGGGCGTGACGCCGCGACAGTTCCGCAAGCTGGATTGAACACCCAACGAGCGGCACCGCGAGCGCGCAACCCCGGGATCAATATTCGCCGTTTTTCAAAAACTTTCGCAGGTTTTCGAAAATGCGCATCCCTGCTTCCGGGTAATGTGTGCCACCGGCTTACGCCCGGACATTCAAGGAGAAGCAATGAACAGGCAGGATCTTGCAAGATTATTCGCAGTCTCGGCCGCCGCGGTACCGGGCCTGTTGCTCAGCGC
>DATIEN010000146.1:0-10390 GCA_035455705.1 Casimicrobiaceae bacterium
CAAGCGACGATCTGCAAGTATCTCGACGCCGAAGGCAACGTCGTCTATTCGAACGGCGCGCCGCCGAAGGGTTATCGCCGGCTCTCGTGTGAAATTGCCGACGACGGGCCGCGCCGCGCCGCCGGCGTGCCGGGCGCGCGCGCATCGGCGGCGCCGTCCGGCTTTCCCCGCGTCGACGTCGACACGCAGAAGAGCCGTGACGAGAAGCGTCGCAAGGTGCTGGACGACGAACTCGCGAACGAGCAGAAGCTCCTCGAGGAGGCGCGCGAGGCATACGACAACGGTGCTCCCCCGCCGCTGGCTGGCGAGAGGAACGACGCCGAGAAATACCGCCAGCGCATCGCGCGGCTGCGGCAGAACGTTCAGCTGCACGAGCGCAACGTCGAGGCGCTGCGGAAGGAAATCGCCACGGTCCGCTGATCGTCCGACGCTCGGAGGAGCGGCTCGATGCCTCCGCGCGTGAAGCTGGAGCTGCTGCCGAAACCGGCGGTCGCGCCGACGGGCGACCGCGCGCTCGAATGGCTTGCGACGGCGGTGCTGCTGCAGGACGAGGCGCGGCGAATTGTTCACGCGAACGCCGCCGCGGAGAACCTGTTCGAGCTTTCCCGCCGCGCGTTCGCGGGACGCACGCTCTCCGAGCTCTTCGGCGACTGCCCGGCGCTCGAAGCGGCGATCGACCGGTCGATTGCCACGGGCGCGTCGTACACCGAGCAGGAGGTGACGCTTCGCGTTCCTGGGCGATCGCCGCTGCACCTCGCGTGCACGGCGTCGCCCGTCGACGCGCCGGGCATCGCACTGCTGCTCGAATTCCGTCGCATCGACCAGGCGCTTCGCATCGCCCGCGAAGAGCGGCTCGCGGAGCAGCAGCAGGCGAACCGCGAGCTCATCCGCAACCTCGCGCACGAGATCAAGAATCCGCTCGGCGGCATTCGAGGTGCCGCGCAGCTCCTCGAGGGGGAGCTCGACCGTCCCGCCTTCGTCGAGTACACGCAGGTGATCATCGCCGAGGCCGACCGCCTCCGCTCGCTCGTCAACCGCCTGCTCGGACCGCATCGATCACCCGCGTTCCGGCGCATCAACGTGCACGAGGTGCTCGTGCGCGCGAAGGGCGTCGTGCAGGCCGAATTCCCGGCCATTCCGATCGTTTGCGATTTCGACAGCAGCATCCCGGAGTTCGACGCGGACTACGAGCAACTCATGCAGGCCGTGCTGAATGTCGTTCGCAACGCCGCGCAGGCACTCGCCGGAAGCACGACGCCGGCGCCCGCGATCCGGGTCGTCACGCGCGTTGCCCGCAGCGTGACGCTCGCCAAGCGCCTGCATCGTCTCGCCATCGCCATCGCGGTCGAGGACAACGGTCCCGGCGTTCCGGAAGCGATCCGCGACCGCATCTTTTTCCCGCTCGTGTCCGGGCGCGAGGGCGGCAGCGGCCTCGGCCTCACGATCGCGCAAACGCTGATCGCGCAGCACGGCGGCACGATCGAATGCACGAGCGCGCCGGGGAAGACGGTGTTCCAGGTGCTGTTGCCGCTGTCGCTCGACGCTCCGAACGGAGGTCCGCCATGAACGCGAATGCCGTGCAGCCGCTGCACGAGGCTCCCGGACAAGACGACACGGAAAGCGTCTGGATCGTCGACGACGACCGCTCGATCCGCTGGGTGCTCGAGAAGGCGCTCGCGCGCGAAGGCATCGCGCACCAGACGTTCTCGTCCGCGTACGAGGTTCGCCAGGCGCTCGCACTCGCGCAGCCGAAGGTGCTGATCTGCGACATCCGCATGCCGGGCGAGTCGGGACTCGCGCTGCTCGCCGATCTCAAGGAGCGGCATCCGCAGATTCCGATCATCGTCATGACCGCGTACTCGGACCTGGACAGCGCGGTCGCGGCGTTCCAGGGGGGCGCATTCGAGTACCTCCCGAAGCCGTTCGACGTCGACCATGCGTTGACGCTGATCCGTCGGGCCGCGAGCGAAGCGCAACACGCGCGGTCGCCGGCGCCGCTTTCGACCGATCCGCCCGAAATCCTCGGCCAGGCACCGGCGATGCAGGAAGTGTTTCGCGCGATCGGCAGGCTGTCGCAATCGACGGCGACCGTCCTCATCACCGGCGAATCGGGCACGGGCAAGGAACTGGTGGCGCGCGCGTTGCACCGCCACAGTCCGCGCGCCGCCGGGCCGTTCGTCGCGATCAACACCGCGGCGATTCCCAAGGACCTGCTCGAGTCGGAGCTGTTCGGCCACGAGCGGGGCGCGTTCACCGGCGCACAGACGGTGCGCCGGGGCCGCTTCGAGCAGGCCGAAGGCGGGACGCTGTTCCTCGACGAGATCGGCGACATGCCGCTCGACCTCCAGGTGCGGCTCCTGCGCGTGCTCGCCGACGGCGAGTACTACCGCGTCGGGGGTCACGCGGTGCAGCGGGCGACGGTGCGCATCATCGCGGCGACGCACCGCGATCTCGAGGAGCGCGTGCGGGAGGGCACGTTCCGCGAGGACCTGCTGCACCGGCTGAACGTCGTGCGCCTGCGCATGCCGCCGCTACGCGAGCGCCCCGGCGACATCGCGCCGCTCGCGCGTCATTTCCTGCGCAAGAGCGCGCGCGAGCTCGCCGTCGAGCCGAAGGCGCTTTCCGACGGCGCCATGCAGGCACTCGCGTCGTTCCGGTTCCCCGGCAACGTGCGCCAGCTCGAGAACGTCTGTCATTGGCTTACCGTCATGGCGCCCGGCCAGCGCGTCGAAACCGCCGACCTGCCGCCCGAGATTCGCGCAAGCGCCGCCCACCCGGACGCCGCCGCGGATCGCGGCTGGATCGAGGCTCTCGATCGCGAGCTGGCGCGCGCGCTCGCCGCCGGCGAGGGCGCGGTCGGCGACCGGTTGCAGGACGAATTCGAGCGGGCGTTGATCCGCCGCTCGCTCGCGTTCACCGGCGGGCATCGGATGGACGCGGCCACGCGCCTCGGCTGGGGGCGCAATACACTGACGCGCAAGATCCAGGAGCTCGGGCTCGACGCGGAGCTGCGGAAGAGCGCCGCGAAGCGCTGACCGGCGCGTCCTGCTAGCCTAGCGGTCGTGCGCGAGCGCCTTCGCGGGCGGCGAAGCCTTCGCATCGCGCATCGGCGGCGCCGCGACGTCCGGCATCGGCGTCGCGACCGGGGCGAACATCGCGCGCTCGACCACTTCCTCGATCACGACGTCCGGCTTCTCGCGCGCGATGAACGCCGGATCGAGGCGCTGGCTCTCGACGTACGTGATGCGGGCGAAGTTCTCCGACAGCAGCGGAATCAGCGGGATCGCCATCGAGTCGCGATACATGACGGCGCGCGGAAGGCCGGGCCGGTCGCACGCATACCACGCGTATCCGGAGTCCTTGCCGGCATCCAGTCGCTTGGCGCAACGCGATTGCGCCGCCGCCAGGATCTTCCACAGCGGCGCATAGTCGGGCTCGGGAAAATAACCCGGGTCGCCGCTCATCCGCGCGAGATCGCCGTGATAGACGTCGACGCCGGGCACGTACGGCGGCAGCACGACCGGCGCGATCGGCACCGCACGCGGCGCGAGCGCATCGCGGATCGCACGCATGATCGCCTCGTAGGCGATCGGCGCGCCGAGTGAATTCCAATGCGAGTCGGTTGCGTAATAGACTCGCGCGCGGGTCTTGGCGCCGAGAAGCGCCGGCCGCGCATCCACGTAGCGCAGCGATGAGTCGCGTTCGATCATCGCGACCAGGCGATCGAGCGGCGAGCGCGGTGCCACGGGCTCGACCCACGCCGGCAGCATCTCGGGGTAGATCGTCGCCTTGTCGGGCGCGATCGTCACGACGTATGCGATGCCCTGCGATGCGAGGTATCGCGCCCTCCGCGCAAGTTCGAGGGCGACCTCGCGAAGCTCGCGGTCGTCGACGGGAAGCACGCCACGGTAGAAACGATCGAGCGCATGCCCGTCTTCGCCCTCGAAGAACAGCCAGCCGTCGCGGCCGATCAGCACGTTCGGCGCCGGCGACACGCCGAAGGCGCGCACGAGCACGCGATTGTGGGCGCGCAGAAGCGCGTCCCGCGCACCGAAGCGATCGGCGAACGCCCGCTCGAACGCCGACACGAATCCGCGCGTTGGGGCGAGCGGCGGCCACCGCGCGATCGTGCGGTTTTCGGCTGCCTGCGTGGTCGACGGATGCGGACGGAACGCCGCAAGGCCCATCGCCGAGGTCGCGGCGACGAACAGCATGCAGGCGACGATGTCGCGGCGAGGGTGCCGCCGCGGCGCAGGCGGTGGAACGCGCGGCAGCGCGAGCGGATCGCTGCGGCCTTCGATCATTCAGAAGCGGAAGTAGATGAACGGGTTGTAGGTCCCCGCCGCGAGCATCGCCGAGGCGGCGGCGAAGACCGCGCCGATCCAGGCGCTGTCGCCCGCGACCGCGATCGCGCGAAGTGGCGGCCATGCGATCGCGTGCTCGCGCCACGCGGCAACGCGGGCGGCGAGCGGCATCGAGAAGACGACCCCCGTAATCAGCGTCGCGGCGAGCAGCGGATTCAGGTATTCGGCGAGCGGATGCCAGCGCGGGTCCGCAGCGGAGAATCCTGCGAGGGCGCGATAGTAGCCGGCGGCATGCGCGAGCGTGTCGCAGCGGAAGAGCACCCAGCCGCCCATCACCGCCGCGAGGGTATAGACGTGCGCGGCGGCGCGATGCCGCTCCAGCACGCCTCCAAGGCCTCCACGCTCGACGATCAGAAATGCACCGTGCCACGCGCCCCACAGCACGAACGGCCAGCTCGCCCCGTGCCACAGGCCGCACAGCAGGAAGACGACAACGAGGTTCGCATAGGCGCGCCGCGCGCCCGCACGATTGCCGCCGAGCGGCACGTAGAGGTAGTCGCGGAACCAGTTCGACAGCGAGATGTGCCAGCGCCGCCAGAATTCGCGGACGCTCCTCGAGACGTACGGGTAGTTGAAGTTCTCGAGGATGCGGAACCCGAACATCCGCATGAGCCCGATCGCCATGTCGGAATAGCCCGAGAAGTCGAAGTAGATCTGCAGCGTGTAGCAGGCAATGCCGAGCCACGCGACGGGCGTCGTGAGTTGCGCCGTCGGAAGCGCGAAGATCGAGTCCGCCGTCGCGCCCAGCGTGTTGGCGATCAGGAGCTTCTTCCCGAGGCCGAGGACGAAGCGGCGCACGCCGTACGCGAATTCCGAAGCATTCGGCTCGCGCGCGACGAGCTGCGCGGCGATGTCGCGGTAGCGGATGATGGGTCCCGCGATCAGCTGCGGAAAGAGCAGGATGTAGAGCGCGAACTCGCGGGCGCTGCGCTGCGCGGTCGCCGTGCGCTTGTAGACGTCGACGACGTAGGAGATCGCATGGAAGGTGAAGAACGAGATGCCGAGCGGCAGCGGGATCGCGGCGAGCGCCACCGGCGGCATCCCGAGGACCGGCGCGAGCGCATCGATGTTGGCGACCGCGAAGTTCGCGTACTTGAACACGGCGAGCACGCCCAGATTGCCCGCGACGGCGAAGGCGAGGCGTCGCCGGCGCGCGGCAGGCGTTGGCGATGCGCCGATCGCCATTCCCATCGCCCAGTTGAAGGCGACCGAGCCCAGGATCAGCGGGACGTAGGAGAGTTCGCCCCACGCGTAGAAGACGAGGCTCGCGACGAGCAGCACGCCGTTGCGCCATCGCGCGGGCAGCGCGAAGTACGCGACGATTGTCGCCGGCAGGAACAGGAACAGGAAAAGCGGCGACGCGAAGACCAACAGGCTCTACTTCGGGTAGCCGGTGCCTGGTCCTGTTGTCGGCGCGCCGTCCTCGGGCGCTGCGGCGGCCTCGGTCGGGGTTTTCTGCGGTGTTGCCTGGAGCTCGGACTTCTGCGGGGAGGCCGCCGGCTCGGACGCGACCTTCTGCGCAGCAGCGCCCACGCGTGCCGGCACGTGCGGCAGCGTCGGCATCGAGCGCGGATAGCCCGCTTCGTCGAGCATCGCCTGCCAGCGCTGCTCGTTGTAGCCCTGCATGATCTCCTTGTCGCCGATCGTGAGGACGGGCGCCGACTGCTTGCCGGTGACCGCCTTGAGCTTCGCGGCCCCGGCCTCTTCCGTGACGATCACCGTCTGGAACGGAATGCCGCGCTTCACGAGCAGCGCCTGCGCTTCGCGGCAGACGTCGCAGTCGAACGTATAGAGCGTGACGGGAAAATGGTCGGCGGCCTGCCGGGCCTGCAGCGGCCGCGGATCGGTCTCGATCACGTTCTCCGGCAGCTGCCGGGTCTGCGCATCCTTCACGCTCGGCGGCGGCGGTTGATCCGAGTAGACGACG
The DNA here is from genome assembly GCA_035455705.1 of Casimicrobiaceae bacterium. GTDB lineage: Bacteria > Pseudomonadota > Gammaproteobacteria > Burkholderiales > Casimicrobiaceae > VBCG01. The sequence goes on from DATIEN010000146.1 coordinate 6,292, forward strand.
CGGCCATTGGCGTCGACGTAACGATAGAGCGTTTGCGCCGCCGCATCGGCGGCCAGCGCGGCGATGGCGACGAGCGACAGTGCGACGAGAGGGCTGCGGGTCATGGGCTGCGGTTCGTCAGGACGCGACCAGCCCATTATGGCGCACAAGCGCGCCCAGAGAAGGGGAACGGCCCCGGAAGGCGACGAACGAGTCGAGGGCGTTGCGGCTTTCGCGACGCGCAAGCACCTCGTCGGGAAAGCGCGCACCGATTTTGGGCGACAAGACGCTGCCGAATGCGGACGACGGCGCAACAGCCCGAAAACGGGTTCGCGTCGTTCGTCACCGCGAGCCTTCGAAGGCGCCGTCGAGCGCCGCGAGTTCGGCCGGCGTGCCGACGTTCGCCCAGAATCCATCGTAGCGCTCGCCGGAAACGATGCCGCGCGCGATCCATTCGCGGTAGAGCGGAAGCATGCGGAGCTTGACGCCGCGCGGAAGGCGACGGAAAAGCGCCGTGTCGTACACCCCGATGTTGCCGAACGTGAGCCGCGGCGCTTCGCGTTCCTCGACGCGGTCGCCGACGAGCGCGAAGTCGCCGCCCGGGTGATACGGCGGATTGGGCACCATCACGAGGTGCACGCGCGGTGCGGCGTCCGACCCGCGCATCGCGGCGAGACGCGGGGCGAGCGTCGCGTAATCGAAGCGCGTGCAGATGTCCCCCGACACGATCACGACGGGCCCGGGCGCCAGCAGGTCGATGGCCGTCGCGATTCCGCCGGCGGTCTCAAGGGGCTCGGTCTCGCGCGAATAGCGGATTCGTACGCCATGTGCGGAACCGTCGCCGAGCGCACCGACGATGGCATCGGCGAGATGCGAGACGTTGATCGCGATGTCGCGAAAGCCGGCATGCGCGAGCGCCTCCAACTGGCGGACGATCAGCGGCTTGCCGCCGACGCGAAGGAGCGGCTTCGGCGTTTGGTCGGACAGCGGCCGCATCCGCTCGCCGCGTCCGGCGGCGAGAATCATCGCGGCGGCGAGCGCCATCGTTCCGCGTCAGCCGGCGGGAACCGCGTCCGGGGCGCGGTCCTCGAGCGCATCGAGGAGCGGCAGAAGTCGCGCCAGCTCGCGGTAGCGCCGCACCGCGTTGCGCAGATAGCGCATGACGCGCGGCATGTCGTCCACGTAAGCCGACTTGCCGTCACGGTGCTTGAGCCGGGCAAAGATGCCGAGCACCTTGATCTGCCGCTGCACGCCCATCCACTCGAAGTCGCGCCATAGGTCGCCGAAATCGGCATGCACCGGAAGACCCGCGTCCCGCGCGCGTTCCCAATAGCGAACCGCCCAGTCGATCTGCCGCTCCTCGCTCCACTCGACGTAGGCGTCGCGCAGCAGCGACACGAGATCGTAGGTGATCGGGCCGCATACCGCGTCCTGGAAATCGAGCACGCCGGGATTGGGCGTTGCGAGCATCAGGTTCCGCGAATGGTAGTCGCGATGCACGAAGACGCGCGGCTGGGCGAGATTGTTCGCGACGATCGCGTCGAAGACGCGCACGAGCGTCTCGCGCTCGGCGCGGGTGAGCGTGCGGCGCAGATGCCGCTCGACGTACCAATCGGGAAAGAGCGCGAGCTCCCGCCGCAGCAGTGTGTCGTCATACGGCGGAAGCGCGTCGTCGCAGCGGACCTTCTGCATGCGCACCAGCGCGTCGAGCGCATCGTCGTAGAGCGCGCCCGCGTTCGTCGCGTCGAGCACCGACGCGTAGGTTCGCGTGCCGAGATCGCTCATCAGCAGAAAGCCTTGCGCGACGTCGGCGGCGAAGATTGCCGGCACGTGGACGCCGGCGTCGCGCAGCAGGGCCGCGACGTGCACGTAGGGTCGGCAATCCTCGTTCGCGGGAGGCGCGTCCATCGCGATCAGCGTCGCATGCCCATCGGCCCTCATCCACCGTGATTCGAGCGTGACGCGAAAGTAACGACGGAAGCTCGCGTCCGCCGACGCCGGCGCGACGGATGCAACCGGCGCGCCGAGCTCCGCGAGCCATCTCGAAAGCGCGTCGACGCGCGGATCCGGGGTCGAGTTCGTCACGACGGGCTTCATATCCGGCTAGAATTGCGCGAATTCTAGCAATCCGCCCTCCTCGAAATCCTCGCGCGTGATGAAGCTTCGAGCCGGCCCGATCGTCGCGTGGGCCGCCCTCTGCGGTGTGCTGTGCGCGCGCGCGGTGCAAGGCGAGCCGCTTGCACTCAAGCTGTCGCGCGACATCGAAGCGCCGGCGCCAGCACCCGTTTCGCCCGGAACCGCCGCGGCACCCCGGCCGGCGACACCGACTCCGACACGGGCGTCGGAGCGCGAAGTGCCCGGCGCGCTGATCCTGCGCGCCGATCGCGTTGAAGGCGACGACAAGCGGATCACGGCGTTCGGAAACGTCGAGCTGCGCGGCCGCAACGAGACCGTGCTGGCGGACGAGCTTTCGTACGACATCGCGACCCAGACGATCTACGGCGACGGCAACGTGGTCCTGCGGCGCAATTTCGACTGGATCACCGGTCCGCAGCTCCAGTACAAGCGCGATACCGAGGTGGGGTTCTTCCACAAGCCACGCTTCTTCCTGGCCGAAACCGACGGCCACGGCGATGCGGCGGACATCCGCTTCACCGGGCCCAACCATTACGAGGCGGTCGACGCGAGCTACACGACCTGCATCGCGTCCGACCCCGACTGGTACCTGCGCGGCGACGAGATCGAGGTCGACAACCTGCGCAAGGTGGGCACCGCGCGCCGCGTGTCCGTGCATTTTCTGAACGCGCCGGTGTTCTACACGCCGTGGCTCACGTTCCCGCTGTCGAACGAGCGCAAGTCGGGCTTCCTGACGCCGACGCTCGGCTCGACCGGCGTGCGCGGCTTCGAGGTGACGACGCCGTATTACCTGAACCTCGCGCCGAACTACGACGCGACGATCACGCCGCGCCTCATGACCAAGCGCGGCCTGATGATCGGCACGCAGTTCCGCTACCTGCTCGGCGACGGGACGGCGCCCTTCGGCACGGCGAACGGCGAGATGAACGCCGAGATCCTGCCGCACGACCGGCAGACCGGCGAGCGCCGCTACGCGCTCGCGTGGGCCCACAACGAGCAGTTCGCGCCGTGGCTCGCCGGCTACTGGAACGTGAACCGTGTCTCGGACGACAACTACTTCGCCGACTTCGCCGATCGTATCGCGATCACGTCGCAGAAGACGCTGCCGCGCGAGGCGGGCCTCGTCGGGTCGCAAGGACCGTGGACGATCACGGCGCGCGTGCAGAGCTTCCAGACGCTGCAGGACCCGAACGCGCCGGTCGTGCCTCCGTACAACCGGGTGCCGCAGGTCCTCGGCACGCTGCGCGAAACCGACTGGCTCGGCCTCACCTGGAGCGGCAACGCCGAGTACGCGCGCTTTTCGCAGGAGGCGCTGGTTCCCACCGGCGAGCGCGCCGTCCTGTATCCGACGGTCGCCTGGATGCGGCAGGGCTCGGCATGGTTCTTCAACGCGCGTGCCGGCATTCACATGCGCGAGTACCAGCTCGACCAGACGACGGCGGCCCTGCCGGACCGTCACCCGAGCTATGCGATCCCTATCGCGAGCATCGACACGGGCCTCGTCTTCGAGCGCGACCTCGACGTGAGCAACGTGCCGCTCACGCAGACGCTCGAGCCGCGCGCGTTCTACGTCTATGTCCCGTATCGGAACCAGAACAACGCACCGGTGTTCGACACGGCGGTCGACGACTTCAACTTCTCGCAGCTTTTCGCCGAGAACCGCTACATCGGCAACGACCGGATCGGCGACGCGAACCAGCTCACGCTTGCGCTCACGTCGCGCTTCCTCGATCGCGACACCGGCGCCGAGCGCCTGCGTCTGGCAGTCGGCGAGCGGTTCTATTTCGAGGATCAGAAGGTCAGTCTCAACGAGCCGCTGCGCTCGGCATCGACGTCCGATTTCCTCGCCGGCGCGGAGGGCCGCTTATCGAGCGCGTGGACGCTGACCAGTCTGCTGCAGTACAACTTCGACGCGCACGAGTTCGAGCGCCTGAACGCGGGCGTTCGCTATACGCCGGCGCCCGGCAGCGTGCTGAACGCGACG
>DATIEN010000147.1:0-23708 GCA_035455705.1 Casimicrobiaceae bacterium
CGGCAGGTGGCCGACGGCGAGGCGTCGGCTGCGCCGTACGGCGACGCGCCACCCGATTACAGCGGCGACGCGACACCCGACGCGCGCAGCGGCTACGACGCACCGCCCCCTTCCCGCCGCGATTACGCCATCGTCGCACCGCCGCCGTATTACGGGCCGTACTACTACCGTTACCCGGCCCCGTATTACGGGGGACCGTATCCTTACGTCGGACCGAGCGTCTGTGCGGGTGGTTTCGGCCAGCATTTCGGCGGCCGGATCTGCTTCTGACCGGCGAACGGCGCACGTTCGACACCACGGGGCGCGCCATCGGGAGGGTTTTCATCGTGCTCCTCGCCTGCGCCGCGCTGCTCGCACCCTCGGCAAGCGCGGCGTTCGGTTTCGAGGACGTGGCGCGCCGGGCGAAAGAACTCGCAGCGTCCGCATACAAGAAGCCCGAGATCAACCTGCCCAAGTCGCTGCAGGAACTCACCTACGACCAGTATCGCGACATTCGCTTCAAGCCCGATCGCGCGCTATGGCGCAAGTCGAAGCTGCCGTTCGAGCTCATGTTCTTTCATCAGGGCCTCTACTACAACTTCCCGGTCGCGATGCACGAGGTCGACTCGAGCGGCGTGCACGATGTCAGGTTCGATCCCGATCTTTTCGATTACGGCAAGAACCATCTCGACCCGAAGGAACTGGCCGGGCTGGGCTTCGCAGGCTTCCGCGTCCATTACGCGGTCAACTCGCCGAAGTACAAGGACGAGGTGCTGGTGTTCCTCGGCGCGAGCTATTTCCGTGCGCTCGGCAAGGGGCAGCGCTACGGCATCTCCGCGCGCGGCCTGGCGATCGACACCGCGCTCATGTCGGGCGAGGAGTTCCCGCGCTTCACCGAGTTCTGGGTCGAGCGACCGGCCGCGCAGGCGCGCGAGTTGCGGATCTACGCGCTGCTCGACTCGCCGCGCGCGACCGGCGCGTATCGGTTCGTGCTGAAGCCGGGCGTCGACACGGCGATGGACGTGCGCGTCGAACTCTTCCTGCGCCAGAACGTGGCCAAGCTCGGCATCGCGCCGCTCACCAGCATGTATTACTTCGGGGAGAACCAGCGCCTCGGCATCGACGACTTCCGGCCCGAAGTGCACGATTCCGACGGGCTCTCGGTGCAGTCCGGCACCGGCGAGTGGATCTGGCGTCCGCTCGTGAATCCGAAGCGGCTGCTCGTCACGTCGTTCGCCGTCAACAACCCGCTCGGCTTCGGCGTTCTGCAGCGCGACCGCAGCTTCTTCGATTTCGAGGATCTCGAGGCGCGTTACGAGACGCGACCGTCGGTGTGGATCGAGCCGAAGGGAAACTGGGGCGGCGGCCGCGTCGAACTCGTGCAGATACCGACACCCGACGAGACGAACGACAACGTCGTTGCCTATTTCGTGCCCGACGCGTCCCCTGCACCGCAACAGCCGTACGATTTCGAGTACCGGATGCTGTGGCAGAAGGAGAACGCGACCCGGCCGACGCTCGCCTACGTGTCGCAGACGCGCCGCGGCCACGGTTACCTCCGCAAGCCCGACGACTCCATCGCGTTCATGATCGATTTCGAGGGCGAGGCCCTGCGGGCGCTGCCGGTCGATACGGCGGTGGAAGGTGTCGTCAGCGTGGATTCGAACATCGAGGTGATCGAGGCGAACGCGTATCACAACGACGTCACCAACGGCTGGCGCCTCGCGCTCCGCGTCCGCCGCCACGACGACAAGAAGCCGGGCGAAATGCGCGCGTTTCTGAAGAACGGCGGCGCAACGCTTTCCGAGACATGGAGCTACATCCTACCGGGCACCTGAGCGGCGCTTTGCAGCCCGAAGCGGGCGAGGCGCGATCCGGCGGCGAGCGCAGTCCCGCCGCCGTCATCGAGCGCTACGCCACGCGCCTGCCTCTCACGCCGGAGCGGCGAGGGGCGCTCGTCGCCGCGGCCGCCCGTAACTCACGCGATGCGGCCGATGCGCTCGGCCGCCTGCATACCGCGCTTGCCGAGTCCGCCGCGCACGCCGCGAACGCGGCGTACGCGACGATCATGGCGCGCGTACGGCTCGCGATCGCGGCGAATGCATCGCACGCCGACGCGATCCAGTGCCGCGACGTTCACGGCCGCGAGCGAATCGAGACGACTCCGCGGCTTGCGCGTAGCCCGATGGCGCCGCACGCGTGGCTCGGCAGCCGTTACGAGTTGAAGCGCGCCAACGATCCCCCGCCCGTCGAGCGGCGCGCGGCGGCGACGCCCGTCGACCCGGGCAGGCGCTGGCGCACGCGCGCATCGCGTCGGCGCCTGCTGCTCGTCGCGCTGATCGTCGCGCAAACGCTCGTCGCGACCGACTTCATGGCGATGATCCTGCCGTACCACGGGCGCCAGCCGCTCGAGATCGCGATGCTCGTGCTGTTCGGCGTTCTGTTTGCCTGGATCTCGGCCGGCTTCTGGACCGCGCTCGCGGGCTTCGTCCTTCTCGCGCACGGCCGCGATCGCTACGCGATTTCGCGGCGCGTGATCGGCGACGGCCCGCAGGCGATTGCGCCGGGCGTTCGGACCGCGCTCGTCATGCCGATCTGCAACGAGGACGTGCCGCGCGTGTTCGCGGGACTCCGCGCGACCTGCGAATCGTTGCGCGAGACCGGCGTGCTGGACCGCTTCGACTTCTTCATCCTGTCGGACACGGTCAACGCCGACACGCGAGTCGCGGAGCTCGACGCATGGCTTGCGCTCTGCAACGCAGTCGACGGCTTCGGCCGCATCTTCTACCGCTGGCGCCAGCACCGTATCAAGCGCAAGAGCGGCAACATCGCCGACTTCTGCCGACGCTGGGGACGCAAGTACCGCTACATGATCGTGCTCGACGCCGACAGCGTGATGAGCGGGGAATGCGTGACCACGCTCGTGCGCATCGCCGAGGCGAACCCGGACGCCGGCATCATCCAGACGGCGCCGCGCGCCGCGGGCCGCGACACGCTGTACGCGCGCGTGCAGCAGTTCGCCACCGGCGTTTATGGCCCCCTCTTCACCGCCGGCCTGCACGCGTGGCAATTCGGCGAGTCGCATTACTGGGGCCACAACGCGATCATTCGGGTCGCGCCGTTCATCCGCTACTGCGCGCTTGGCCGCCTGCCCGGCCGCGGCGCGCTGTCGGGCGAGATCCTGTCGCACGACTTCGTCGAGGCCGCCTTGATGCGCAGGGCCGGCTGGGGCGTATGGATTGCGTATGATCTCGGCGGCAGCTTCGAGGAGATGCCGCCGAACCTGATCGACGAGCTGTCGCGCGACCGCCGCTGGTGCCAGGGCAACCTGATGAACTTCCGCCTTTTCTCGATGAAGGGCCTGCATCCGGCACACCGCGCCGTGTTCATGACCGGCGTGCTCGCCTATTTTTCGGCGCCGCTGTGGTTTTCGTTCCTGATCCTGTCGACGGCGCTGCTCGCCATCCACACGCTGTCCGAGCCGCGCTATTTCACGCATCCGTACCAGCTTTTCCCGATCTGGCCCGAATGGCGTCCGGAATGGGCGATCACGCTCTTCTCGGCGACGGCGCTGCTTCTGTTCCTGCCCAAGCTCCTGGCCGGCGTGCGCGTCGCGGTCACCGATCCCGCGCACCACGGCGGCCGGGTGCGGCTCGCAGCGAGCCTCGCCGGCGAAATGCTCTTTTCCGCGCTGCTCGCGCCGATCCGGATGCTCTTCCACACGCAGTTCGTTCTGACCGCGCTCGCCGGCCGCACCGTGCGCTGGAAGTCGCCGCCGCGCGGCGACAACGAGACCGGCTGGCGAATGGCCCTCGCGCGCCACGGCGTGCATACGTGCGTGGGGGTGGTGTGGGCAGCCGTCGTGTGGTGGCTCAATCCGTCGTACCTGTGGTGGCTCCTGCCCGTGGTCGGCGCGCTGATCCTTTCGATTCCGCTGTCGGTCATCTCGAGCCGCACCGCGCTCGGACGCAAGCTGCGGCGCCGTCGTTACTTCCTGATCCCCGAGGAATCGGAGCCGCCGGACGTGATCCGCGCGACGCGGCGTTACTGGCATCGCGCGCCGCCGCCGGCCGATCTCGCAGCGGCCGTCGTCGACCCGGTCGTGAACGCGCTGGTCTGCGCGCAGGCGGTCGCTCGCCCGGTGACCGGCTGGCCGCGCGAGGCGATCGTCGACGCGATCGTCGACCGCGCGCTGCGCCACGGTCTCGGGCCGCTCTCCGCGCAGGATCGCGCGCGGCTGCTCGGCGATCCGGCCGCGCTGTCCGCGCTGCACTTCGCGGTCTGGACCTCGCCGGCGGCGCACGAGAGCTGGCGGGCCGCGATCGAGCGGGCGCCCGCACGCACCCGCCCGCCATCGCCGAAGTCGCTGGAGGAAGGCGAAGCACGCGAAGCCGCTGCCGCGCTCGCGGCATCGCCCGTGGTGCCGGGATCCGCGACGTCGCGATGAAAACGTTCGGACGACAATCGAGCGCGAACGTCCGCAGGCCGTCGGCGAGCGGCGTGGAGCCGCTGTTCGATTCGATCTGGCCGGTGCTCGCGATCGTCGTCGTGCTGGTCGCGCTCGCGATCATCGATTTCGTCCTCGTCGAGCCCGCGCTTTCCGCGCGCGCGTCGCTGCTCGTGCTGCGCGTGACGGCGGGCACCGCGCTCCTCGTGCTCGTCGGCCTGACGCTGCGGCGTCTCTTTGCGCAGCGCGCAAAGCTCGTGCAGGCGCTTCGGGCGAGCGAGGAGCGGCTCGTGAGCTCGCTCAACGACATCCAGATGCGCAAGCAGGCGGAGACGCTGCTCGCCGAGGAAAAGGAGCGCGCGCAGGTGACGCTTGCGTCCATCGCCGACGCGGTCGTCACCGTCGATACGTCGGGTCGCATCGAGTTCCTGAATCCCGCCGCGGAGCGCGTGACCGGATGGGCGCTCGCCGAGGCTCGGCAACGACCCGTCGCCGAAGTGTTCGCCGTCGTCGACGAGACGACCGGCGCGCCGATCCCCGATCCCGTCGCGAAGGCGCTGACCGACGGCACGGTCGTCGAGGCCGAGAACAACGTCGTGCTGCTGTGCCGCGGCGCCGAATCGATCGCGATCGACTACAGCGTGGCACCGATCCGCGATCGCGCGAGCAGCACGGTCGGTGCGGTGCTCGTGATCCAGGACATGAGCCGCGAGCGCCAGTACGCGGCCCGGCTCTCCAGTCTCGCGAGCCACGACGCATTGACGGGCCTGCTCAACCGGCGCGAGTTCGAGCAGCGCGTGCGCGCCATCGTCGAGCAGCGCGAGGGCCAGCAAGGCCAGCACGCGGTGCTCTACCTCGACCTCGACCAGTTCAAGGTCGTGAACGACACGAGCGGCCACGCGGCGGGCGACGAGCTCTTGCGACAGGTGGGCGCCCTGCTGCGCCCGCGGCTTCGCGAAGGCGACGTGCTCGCGCGGCTCGGCGGCGACGAGTTCGGCGTGCTGCTGCCGCACTGTCCGCCGGCGCCGGCGCTGCGCATCGCCGAGGCGCTGCGCAAGGCCATCGTCGATTTCCGCTTCGCGTGGAAGAATCGTTCGTTCACGATCGGCGTCAGCATCGGCCTCGTCAACCTCGCCGATGGTCCGCACACGCTCGCGAGCGTGCTTTCCGCGGCGGACGCGGCGTGCTACCTCGCGAAGGACAAGGGCCGCAACCGCGTGCAGGTCTATCGCCCCGAGGACAGCGAGGTCACGCTTCGCCGCGGCGAGATGGAATGGGTGCACCGGATCCACCGGGCGCTGGCCGACGACCGGCTCTGCCTCTACTCGCAGCCGATGCGCGCGATGCATGCGACCGGCCCCGAGCAGGTGCAGCACGAGGAACTGCTCGTGCGGCTGATCGACGAGCAGAACGAGTTGATTCAGCCGATCGCGTTCATCCCGGCAGCGGAGCGCTATCACCTGATGCCCTCGATCGACCGCTGGGTGATCCGCACCGCCTTTCGCGTGCTGACCGAGCGGCGCGCGAACGGCCAGCCGCTCGGCACTTATGCGATCAACGTATCCGGCGCGTCGATCGGCGACGACCAGTTCCTCGATTACGTGCGCGAGAACTTCGCGCGGTTCCGCATCCCGCACGCCGCTATCTGCTTCGAGATCACGGAGACCACGGCGGTGACGAGTCTTTCGAAGGCTGCCGAGTTCATCGGCGCGCTGCGCGAGCCGGGATGCCGATTCGCGCTCGACGATTTCGGCGTCGGCGTCTCGTCGTTCACCTACCTGAAGCAGCTTCCGGTCGACTACCTGAAGATCGACGGCAGCTTCGTGAAGAACATGCTCACCGATCCGGTCGACGCCGCGATGGTCGAGGCCATCCACCGGATAGGCCGGGTGATGGGCAAGCAGACGATCGCCGAGTCGGTCGAGACGGCCGCGACGCTCGATGCACTGCGCAGCGTCGGCATCGACTTCGCGCAGGGGAATGCGATCGCGCCACCGGCGATGTTCGCGCCGCCGGGAGCGCGCACGCGCCACGTCGCGGAGCGCGGCCGCGGCGACGGCACGCGCGGCGTGACGCCCATTTCGCGTCCGGCGCTCGTGCCGCGGATAAGCTACGATGCCGACGTATCGATGCTGAGGGGAGGAGAAAAGCGATGACCGAAGTGCGCAAGGTTGCTCTCGTCACCGGCGCAGGCAGCGGCATCGGGCGCGCCGTCGCGCTGGCGCTGGCCGGCGCGGACTATTGCGTTGCGCTCGCAGGTCGGCGCGCCGATGCGCTCGAGCAGACGGCGCTCGCGGCAGGCGACCGGCGCCGCGACCTGCTGGCCGTCCCGACGGACGTCGGCGATCCCGATGCCGTGGCGACGCTCTTCGCACGCGTGGCCGAACGCTTCGGCCGTCTCGACCTGCTCTTCAACAATGCGGGCATCGGCGCGCCCGCGATCGGCCTCGAGGAATTGGCGGTCGAGAAGCTGCGCGAAGTCATCGACACGAACCTGCTCGGTCCGTTTCTGTGTACGCAGCATGCGATCAGGATGATGAAGTCGCAGACGCCGCGCGGCGGCCGCATCATCAACAACGGGTCGATCTCGGCGCACGCGCCGCGCCCGAACTCGGCACCGTATACGGCGACAAAGCACGCGATCACCGGACTCACCAAATCGACGTCGCTCGACGGCCGAAAGTACGACATCGCCTGCGGGCAGATCGACATCGGCAATGCGGCGACCGAGATGACCGAGCGAATGAGTGGCGGCGTCGCGCAGGCGAACGGCACGAGCGCCGTCGAGCCGCGCATGAACGTCGCGCATGTTGCGAGCGCCGTCCTCTACATGGCGAGCCTGCCGCTCGAGGCGAACGTCCAGTTCATGACCGTGATGGCGACGAAGATGCCCTTCGTCGGCCGCGGGTGACATCCGCTACGAACAACCGCGCAGCAGGAAGATCACGACCAGGATCGGCACCGGCACTCCGATGAGCCACGCGAGTATGTAGCCCCATTTTCCCTGCTGGTAACGCGGCAGGGCAAGCGGGTTGCCAAGCAGGCTGCGCGGACCACGGGGCGGTTGCGCGTTCACGGTGCGCCCCGGCTCGGCACGTTCCCCGCCGAGCCTGCGACGTTCGATTCGACGACGCGCGGAGCGCGCACCGGATCGAAATCGGCCCACTTGCCGTTGCGCCACGCGCCATCCGCGCGCTCGATCATCCGTGCGCCATGATCGTGCATGACGGCGATGGCGCGATCCTGCTCGTTCGACGACTCGGCATGGACGGCGACCATCACGCCGGCGGGGCGCGGCTGTGGCGCCGGATGCTCGTCGTCTCCCATCCTGCGCACGGCGCCCGCGAGCGAGCCCGCGTACGCGCCCGCCGCGGCGCCACCGGCAACGGCGACCGGACCGAGGATCGGCGCCGCCGCGAGACCCGCCACGGCACCGACGGCGGTTCCGATCGCGGCACCCTTTGCGGCTCCGCTGTCGCCGCCCTTCGCCTTCTCGTCTGCGGGCTCGTCGCCGCCGCTCGGCAATCCCTGGTGCTGCCCCGGCGGTCGCAGCGAGAACTGGTCGAGGTCGGCGGCTTCGAATCCTGCGTCGCGCAACTCGCGAGCGGCCGAGGTGGCCGTCTGCTCGTCGTCGAACACGCCTGCCACGATCTCACTCATCGTCTTCCCCGACGTGGATCCTCGCGTCGCCTGCGCGATTGCGGACCGATGTATCGAGGGTAGACGTGCGAGCGGCAGCCGACGATCGGTTCGCCGCGGAATCCCGTGTAAGGATGCGCCTACGGTCGTGCGCAGCGCGGCATGAGCATCGCCGCGCCGATCGCCTCGCTACTGTCCGTGCTCCGTCGTCGACGGATTCCCCGGGCACTGCGGCACCTTGCCCCAGTATCCGTCGCAATAGCGGAAGCGCGCGCGCTGGCCGCAGACGACGCGCGTGATGAAATCGGCGCGCGTGCACTGAGCAAGCTCGTCGTCGAGGCGCCGCCAATGATCGGTCGCAGGCGACACGGCGCGCGCCGCGACATGCTGCCGCGGCGAGGCAGCAGGTGCAACCGGTTTCTCCGGCGCCGGAGCGACCGGCTCTGCGGGGCTTGTCGGGGTCGCCTGCGCCGCGGGCTTGGCCGCCTGCACCGCTTGCGATCGGGTCGACGCGACACGCGGCGGCAGCGCCCTGATTTCGACCGGGGGTGCCGGTTGCACCGGCGGTGGCGCCTCGTTTGCCGCCTGTGCGGGTTGCGGCGCAACGATCGCTTCGGCAGGCGCTGGCGCCGATTCGCTGGGCGCCGGCGCCGATTGGGTTGCCGGCATTTCCGCTTGCGTCGCGGCCGCGGGCGGTTGGGCAGGCGGTGTCGCGTCGGCTGTTGCCGGTGCGCTCGCCGTGACGCCGTTCGGCTCGATTTCCACGCGCCATAGCGCATACGCGCCGGCTGCGATCGCGGCGACAGCGACGCAGGCCACCAATGCGATCTTCACCGCGGGCCGCGATGGCGCGTCTGCGTAAGCGGGTCGTCCGGGTTGATCCGAGTTGGCGGCGCGAGGTGCTTCGTCGGCATCGTCGAGGAGCGGCCTGCGATCGGATGCGGCCCGCCCCGAAGGCGCGATCTCGGCTACCTTCGCCGCCGGCTCTGCGTTGGCGGCATTCGCCGCTTCGCGGCCGCCGCGACGCTCCATCGCCGCTGCCACGACGGCGATCGGGGTCGGCACCGACTGCTCGGCCCCGCAGTGGATGCAGTAGCGGGCGCCCATCGCGACGCGCCGGCCGCAACTCGCGCACGTCGCGCGGTGCTCTCCGCCGTTTGCCGTTGAAGCCACGTCAGGTCACGGGAACAATCGAAGGGAAGCCGTTCATCGTGCCCGAAATCCGCGCGTCGTTGAAGAGATGCGCATTTTTTACACGACGGACGGTCGCCGCCAATGCGCGAGATCGACAAGCCTGGCGGTGGGCGTTTCCGTGATAATCGCCGATCGACGATGAGCGTTGGCCCGATGACGGTCGACAGACGAAGAACCGGTCATCCGCCGCGCGCGCGGCAGGGAACGCCGGCCGACCCCGGCGGCCCCTCGATTGCTGCGTGACGACGCGCTGCTCGCGCAGCGCCCGTTCGTGCTGTTCTGGATCGCGCGCGTGCTCGCGATGCTCGCGCGCCAGATGCTGACCGTCGCCGTCGGCTGGCAGATGTACGCGCTCACCGGAAGCGCGCTCGATTTGGGTTTCGTCGGCCTCGTCCAGTTCCTTCCGTCGTTCGCGCTCGTGCTGGTGTCCGGCCACGTGGCGGACTCGATCGCCGCCGCGTGCTGCAGGCCGCGATGGTCGTCGATGCCGGCGCCGTCGTCGCACTGTGCGCCGCCAGCGCGATCGGACGCATCGACGCGACGACGATCTTCGTGCTGGTTTTCGTGGTCGGCGCCGGGCGGGCGTTCGACATCCCGACGATGCAGGCGCTTTTGCCTGCGCTCGTACCCGAGCGTCTGCTCGCGCGGGCGGTCGCCGCCAATGCGTCGGCGAGCCAGGCGGCGATCATCGTGGGGCCGGCCGTCGGCGGCCTGCTCTACATCGCCAGTCCCGAGGTCGTTTACGGCACGAGCGCGACGCTCTTCGCACTGACGGGCATCCTCGTGCATTTCGTGCACCTCCACCACGCGCATCGCCGTGCATCCGCGGCGGGATTGTCGTCCGTGCTCGACGGCATCCGCTTCATTCGGAGCCGCCCGGAGGTGATCGGCGCGATTTCGCTCGACATGTTCGCCGTACTGCTCGGCGGCGCGACTGCGCTGCTGCCGATCTACGCGCGCGACATCCTGCATACCGGGCCCTGGGGGCTCGGCCTGCTGCGTTCGGCGACCGCCGTCGGCGCACTCGGCATGGCGCTGTGGCTCGCACGGCATCCGCTCCACGCGAACGCCGGCCGGTGGATGTTCGCGGCGGTCGCCGTCTTCGGCGTGGCGACGATCGTGTTCGGGCTCTCGCGCTCGTTCGCGCTGTCGCTATGCGCGCTCGCGGTCCTCGGCGCATCCGACATGGTGAGCATCGTCGTGCGCCAATCGCTCGTGCAATTGCGCACGCCCGACCACATGCGCGGGCGCGTGAGCGCCGTCAACGCGCTCTTCATCGGCACGTCGAACGAACTGGGCGAGTTCGAGTCGGGCGTCGTCGCGGCGTGGCTCGGCGCCGTCGCGGCCGTCGTCGTCGGCGGCATCGGGACCCTGGCGATCGTACTCGTGTGGGTGCGCCTCTTTCCCGCGCTCGCGACGGTGGACCGCCTCGATGCCGCGCCTGCGCCCGCGGCGCCGCGCCCGCACGCTCGCTGATGGTTCGCGCGCACGCGGGCGAGCCGCGAGACGGGCTGCCGCGCTACTCGGCAACCATCGCGTTCGACGCCGCGCCGCCGCGCGCGGGCTTCAGCAGCATCACGAGCGGAACCATCGCGACGAAGCTCACGACGATGATCCAGAAGGCGTGCAGCAGGCCGAGCATCTGCGCCTGCAGCGCAGTCTGCTGCGCGATCAGCGCGAGCCCCTGGCCCTGCGCCTTGAGGTGCAGCGGGTCGAGGTACTGCCGGACTTCGGAGCGGTACGGATCGACGTAGCCGCGCAGAACGCCCCAGCTCGCCTGGGCGCCGCGCGTGAGCGACACGCTGACGATCGAGATGCCGATCGACGATCCGATCGAGCGGATCAGGCTGTAGACGCCGGCCGCCTCGGCGGTGAGCGACCTTTGCAGCGTCGCGAACGCGATCGCCGACAGTGGCACGAACACGAAGCCCACGCCGACGCCCTGCAGCAGCAGCGGCACGATCATCGCCGCCGCGCTCGCATCGAGGCTCATCCGCGTCATCATCCACGCGCCAGCGAAGCCGGTCGCGATGCCGAAGTAGATGAGCGGCTTCGCGCCGAGCCGGCCGACGAGACGGCCGACGATGAGCATGCTGATCAGGCTGCCGATGCCGCGCGGCATCATCGCGAGGCCGGTATCGAACGTCGGATACTGCAGGACGTTCTCGAACAGCACCGGCTGCAGCAGCATGCCGCCGTACAGCGAAAGACCCATGGCGCCGCCGACGATCGACGCGGCTGCGAAGTTGCGGTCCGCGAACAGCGACAGGCTGAACAGCGACTCGCGCTTCGTGAGCAGCGAGTGCCCGACGAAGAGCACGATGCCGGCCGCGAGGATCGCCGCGGACCAGCGGATCGACGGCGCCGAGAACCAGTCGGCCTGTTGCCCTCGATCGAGCAGGTATTGGAGGCCGCCGACGAACATCGCGAGAAACACGAGCCCCCACCAGTCCATCCCGCGCGCCTTGACCGGCGTGTCGGGAACGTGGCGCGCCGCGAGGATGAACGAGAGGACGCCGATCGGCACGTTGATGTAGAAGTTCCAGCGCCAGTTGATGGTTTCCGTGAGCCAGCCGCCGATCGTCGGGCCCAGGATCGGCGCGACCATCACGCCCATCCCCCAGATCGCGAGCGCCTTGCCGCGCTCGTGCAACGGATAGCTGTCGACCATGATCGCCTGCGAAAGCGGCACGAGCGAAGCGCCGAACAGGCCCTGAAGCAGCCGGAAGAGCACGATTTCCGCGAGCGACGTGGCGATGCCGCAAAGCGCAGAGGCCGCGACGAATCCGGCGATGCTGATCAGCAGGTAGCGCCTGCGCCCCAGGCGATCGGTCAGATAGCCCGTCATCGGCATCACGATCGAGGCGGCGACGATGTAGCTCGTGAGCACCCAGCTGATCTGGTCGATCGATGCCGACAGCTCGCCGGCCATGTGCGGCAGCGCGACGTTGACGATGGTCGTGTCGAGAACCTGGATGACGGTCGCTGCCATGATCGCGAGCGTCAGGAAGAGGCGCGATCCGCCCTGCGGCGTCGCGCTCGCGCGCGCATCGTGCGAAGCGGCAGTCGCTCGAGCGCCGGCCATCGGCTTCAGTGCGCGACCGACACCGTGACGGTCGCGGTGGCGCCCACGCGCAGCGGATGCGCGGTGTCCGGATCGTCGACGCTGACGCGCACGGGCACGCGCTGCGCAACCTTCACCCAGTTGCCATTCGCGTTCTGGGGCGGCAGCAGCGAGAACGCGGCACCGGTTCCGCCGGCGAGGCTCTCCACCTTGCCGTGAAACGCGTGGTCCGGGTACATGTCGACGACGACGGTGGCCGCACGGCCGGGCACGACGCCGGCAAGCTCGGTCTCCTTGAAGTTCGCATCGACCCAGAAGCTGTTGGCCACGACGATCGCGAACAGCGGGTTCCCCGGCGTGACGACGGTTCCGGTCGTCAAGTCGAACCGCGTAATCCACCCGTCCTCCGGCGCGCGCATCACCGTATGCTCGACATCGAGGCGCGCCTTGTCGAGCTGCGCCTGCGCGATGCGCACGGCCGGCGTCACGCCCGCCGGCGTCTTGGCGAGCGCCTCGCGTGCCTTCTCGACGCGCGCCTTCGCCGCATCGACGGACGCCTTCGCCGCATTGAGTCGGGCACGCGCATCGTCGAGCGTCTGCTTCGACATGAAGTTTTCGCGGACGAGCTCGCTCGTGCGGCGCAGGTTCGCCTCGGCGTTGGTGAGCGTCGCCTGCTGCTGCGCGACGTCGGCCTGCGCCGCGAGGAGGTCGGACTGATCCTGCCGGTTGCCCTGCTGCGCTTGGCGCAGCCGGCCCTCGGCTTCGCCGACCGCGGCCTCGAACGGCCGCCGGTCGATCTCGAACAGGACGTCGCTCCTGTGCACGAACTGGTTGTCGTGGATCGGAACGTTGAGGACCTGTCCCATGACGAGCGACGACACCTGCACGACCCTCGCGTTGACGTACGCGTCGTCGGTCGACTGGTAGAGCTGGCTTCGATGCCAGTACCACGCGCCGACGATCGCCGCGACGACGATCGCGACTCCGAGGAGAAGCGTCTTGAGCGAAAGGCGGAAGGAGAGGCGCGTCATGACCGCACCGCGTCGATGCGCTGCCGCGCCTTCGCGAGCAGCGCGCAAAGCGTGTTGATCTCGTCGCGCGTGAGGCCGCTCATCACCTGTCGACGAAGCTCGCCCGCCGTCGCCTCGATCGTCGTGAGCAGGCGCCGCGCCTTCGGCGTCAGCACGACGGCATTGCGGCGGCGGTCGCCGGGCACGGCGCTGCGTGTCGCGAGGCCGTCGCGCTCGAGCCGGTCGACGAGCGCGACCGTGGCCGGCGCGCCGATCTCGAGAAGATCCGAGAGCTCGCGCTGGACGAGCGCGCCGCCGGCGCGCGAAACCCACAGCAGCGCCTGCCATTGCACGCGGGTGAGGCCGAGCGGGCGCAGCCGCCGATCGAGCTCCTCGCGCCACGCCTTCGACAGCCCGGCGAGCAGCAAGCCGAGCGCCTCGAGCTTGTCCGAAGGTCCCCCGCGTCCTGCGCCCGCCGCCGACTGCGCCGGTGCCACGACCCGCGGCGGCGCCCGTCCGCTTTGCATGTGAGTTGTTCGCATGCAAACTATTATGCGGCAGGTGCGGATTTTTTCAAGCGCGCGGCGCTGCGTTCGTTGACGCATGCGACAATCGGCGCCGACTTTCCTCGAGACGGCCGACGACCATGCCCGCACCCCGCTCCCGCCAATCCGCCCAGTCGCCTTCGAAGCGGGTGCCGGGAAAGCCGAAGGCCGCGGGGCCTCGCGAACGGGCAGCGCAAGCGCGCGAGCGTCCGAAGCGCGCCTATGTCGTGCGCAACTCGCCGATCCACGGGCGCGGCGTCTTCGCCACGCGAACGATCGCGAAGGGGACCGACGTCATCGAGTACCGCGGCCGGCGCATTTCAGTCGACGAGGCCGACAATCTTCCGGACAGCGACCCCGGCAATCCGTTTCATACGTTCCTGTTCGAGCTGAACGACGGCAGGGTGATCGACGCCGGCGTGCGCGGCAATGCCGCACGCTGGATCAATCACAGCTGCCAGCCAAACTGCGTGCCCTACGAGGACGACGAAGGGCGCGTCTTCATCGAGGCGAAGCGGACCATCCGCGCGGGCGAGGAGCTTTCGTACGACTACCGGCTCAACGTGCCCGGCCGGCGGACGGCCCGGCTGCTCGCCAATTACGCGTGCCGCTGCGGCTCGCCGCGCTGCCGCGGCTCGATGCTCGATCCGCGCAAGAAGTGACGGTTACGCGAAGCCCGCGAGGCCTATCGCGCCGGCGCCCAGCAGCACCCACACCGGGTTGACGCGCGTCCAGGCGAGGAGCGCCGTCGCGATCAGCGTCAACGCGAGGGCACCGGACGAGCGGTCGGCGCCGCGGGCGAGCGTGTAGCCCGACGCGAGAATGAGGCCGATGGCGATCGGCGCCAGCGCGCGCGAGACGATCGTGCGCCAGGGGGAATCGCGCAGCCGATCGGCCCAGTGCCACGCGATGTAGCAGGCGACCGACGAGGGACCGCAGGCGGCGATCGTCGCGACGATGGCGCCGGCGATGCCGGCGACCTTCCATCCGATCAGCGCGACGATCATGGCGTTGGGCCCGGGGGCGAGTTGGGCGACCGCGAAGAGATCGACGAACTCGCCGCTCGTCATCCACCCCTCGATGTCGACGACGACCCGATGGATCTCGGGAAGGATCGCGTTGATGCCGCCGATCGCGACGAGCGACAGCACGGAGAAATGCTTCGCGATCTCGGTGAGGGCGTGCAGTTCGTCGTGCATCCCTTCGCGCGCTTCAGCGGCGCGCCATCCATTCGGCGCCGACGGCGACGACGATCAGCACGACGACCACGTAGAAGAGCGGCCAATGCAGCACACCGACGCCGACGAACGCGGCTGCGCCGGACAACAGGCCCCGCAGCGGCGGACGCGTCTCTCGCAGCAGTCGCAGGCCCGTGCCGAGGATCAGCCCCGCGGCGGCGGCCGACGCGCCGGCGATCGCGTTGCGCGTCAGCGGATCGTGCGCGACCGAAGCATAGAAGTACGCGATCGCGAGCATGAGGGCGACCGGCACGAACAGCAGTGCCGTAAGCGCGATCAGCGCTCCCAGCGGACCATGCGTGCGCGAGCCGATCACCACCGACAGATTCACGACGTTCGGGCCCGGCAGGACCTGGCACATGCCGATCAGTTCGGCGAACGCGCGATCGTCGAGCCAGCGGCGCTCGACGACCAGCACCTGCCGCGCGAGCGGCAGCACGCCGCCGAAGCCGAGGAGGCCCATCCGGAGGAAGCTTGCGAAGAGCGCGCCGCGGCTGATCGGCGGCAGGTCGGTGGAGGCGACGCAATCGGACGCGGACATCGGTGCGAAGGCAAAAGGAGTGGATTCTACGAAACTGCCTGGCTTCGCCTGCCGGCGACCCTGCCCGTTTCACCAGTGGCGGCGTTTGCCTCGCGGCGTGCCGGCGGTCACAATCGCGCCGTTCGAAAACGAGAGAAAACGAACACATGAGCCGCAAACGACCCGCGACGCCGTCGGGAACGACGGTCGTCGTCGAGTACACGTCGAAGGTGCTAGCCGACAATCCGCTCGGCGACCCGCACGTGCGCAAGCTCGCCGTCTGGCTGCCACCCGGTTACGACAGCGGCGCCGTGCGCGGCCGCACCAGTGCTCGCGGCCGCCGCTTCCCGGTGCTTTTCGACCTGGTCGGCTTCACCGGCTCGGGACTCGCGCACGTCAACTGGCGTCCGTTCGACGAGAACGTGCCCGAGCGCGCGGCGCGGCTTTTCGCCGAGCGTCGCATGGGTCCGGCGATCCTCGTGTTCCCGGACTGCTTCACGTCGATGGGCGGCAACCAGTACGTCAACTCGTCGGCGATCGGCCGCTATGCGGACTACCTGACGCGCGAGCTGATCCCGTTCGTCGACCGCGAATTTCGGACGCTCGACTCGCGCGAGCACCGCGGCTGCTTCGGCAAGTCGTCGGGCGGGTACGGCGCGATCATCCACGCCATGCGCTACGCGCAGTACTGGGGCGCGATCGCCGATCATTCGGGCGACGCGCTGTTCGATTTCTGCTACTTCACCGACTGGCCGCGCACGCTGAACGAGCTCGACCGCTATCGCAAGCGTCGGCGCACCCCGGGCCGCGTCGACGTCATGCGCGACGCGCGCGAAACCGCGGGGGGCGTCGACGACGGGCGCGTGCGGCGCTTCCTCGATCACGTGTTCTCGAAGGACAAGCTCACCGACGCCGAGGTGCACGCGCTCATGAACCTCGCGATGGCGGCGACGTACGACCCGGATCCGAAAATGCCGCTGGGGTTTCGCCTGCCATTCGACCTCGAGACGGGCGAGCTCATCCCCGCGCGCTGGCGCCGCTGGCAACGCAACGACCCGGTCAACCTTGTCGCTTCGTGCAAGCGCAACCTGAAAACGATGCGCGGCATCTACATCGATTGCGGCTGGCGCGACCAGTATCATCTTCACTACGGCGCACGGCTTTTGTCCAAGCGCCTGACCCAGCACGGCATCGCGCACGTATACGAGGAGTTCGACGACAACCATTCGTCGGTCGACTACCGGATGGACGTCAGCCTTCCGTTCCTCTATCGTGCGCTGAAGCCGTGACCCGCGGTTCCCGACAGGCGACGCGTTCGTACAGCTGACAAAGGAGAGGCCATGCGTTGGGGCGACTATCGGCGTAGCGACAACGTCGAGGACCGGACCGAGGGCATGCCCGAAGGCGGGGGCGGCGGGTTCCGTTTCGGCGGGCTGCACATCGGCGGCGGTGCGCTGATCATCCTCGTGATCGTCGGCATGCTGTTCGGCATCAACCCGCTCGAGATGCTCGGCCTTGTATCGGGCGGGGGCGGCACCGTGCAACAGGCGCCGCAGACCGCGCCGCCCGGATACGGTCCGCAGACGCCGCAGACGCACGCCGGCGGGACGACGAGCGATGCCAAGAAGGATTTCGCCGCGGCCGTGCTCGGGGATACCGAGGACGTCTGGGGTGCGATCTTCAAGCAGGTCGGATCGCGGTACGTGCCGCCGCGGCTCGTGCTGTTTCGCGGCCAGACGTCGTCCGCTTGCGGCCGCGCGGTGGCCGCCGTCGGTCCGTTCTACTGCCCCGGCGACCGCGAGCTCTACCTCGACACGTCGTTCTTCAACGAGCTTGCGTCGCGCTTCGGCGCACCGGGCGAATTCGCGCAGGCCTACGTGATCGCGCACGAGGTCGGACACCATGTCCAGAACCTGCTCGGCACGATGGACAAGGTGCAGGCCGAGATGGCGCGCGCCGACGAGCGAACCGCGAAAGCATTGTCGGTGCGCCTCGAGTTGCAGGCCGACTGCTACGCCGGCGTCTGGGGGTTCTATTCGCTGAAGCGCGGCATCATCGACGCGAACGACGTGGACAGCGGCCTGCGCGCGGCCGCCGCCGTCGGCGACGACAACATCCAGAAGCACACGCAAGGCTACGTCGTTCCGGACTCGTTCACGCACGGCACGTCGGAACAGCGCACGCGATGGTTCAAGACGGGACTTTCGTCCGGCGATTTGCGCGACTGCGATACGTTCGCCGCGCGCTGAGCGCGGTCGGCGCAACATCGGTTGCCCGCGGCGCGAGGGCCGGCTTATGATGCGGCATGCAGAAACCGGGGAGCACTCGATGAGAACGTTGCTTGCAGCGTCGATCGTGATCGCTTCAGCCGCCTTTGGCGGCTGCGCGCCGGTCGCCTACACGAAGGCCGACGTCGACGGTCGCGTCGTCTGCAACACCGAGCGGATGGACGGCATCGAGCGCGCGGCGCGTCGCGAGATGAAGGAGATCCACTGGGTGCATTGCCCGCTCGCGACGCTGCGCGTCGCATCGTAGCGGCACTGCGCATGGCGGCTCGTCACCGCGACGGGCGCGCGTCCGCGCCCACGCGCGCACGGCGAACGGCGGCTGGGTGACGCAGGACGCGGAGGGAACGGCGCCGCAGGCGGCGAGTATCCCGTGTCCCGGCTGCGGCCGAGGCATGCGCGCAGTCGCGCTTTCCCGCCCGCCGATGGCGCCGATCGCCGTCGACCTCTGTGACGATTGCCAGGCGCTGTGGTTCGACGGACAGGAAAGCCTCTCGCTGACCCCGGGCGCGGTGATTGCGCTCTTTCGCGAGATTGCGGCGTCGAAGGCGACGGAGCGGCAGGCTTACCGCACCCCGCTCCCCTGTCCCCGCTGCACGACTCCGCTCGCACTGACGCAGGATATCCAGCACACGACTCGCTTCACGTATTACCGCTGCCGCTACGGCCACGGCCGCTTCACGCCCTACGTGCAGTTCCTGCGCGAGAAGAACTTCATCCGCACGCCCGATGCGCAGGAGCTCGCGCGGCTCCGCGCGGTCGTGACGACGGTCAAGTGCGTGAGCTGCGGCGCGCCGGTGCCGCTCGACCGCAATGCCGTGTGTCCCTATTGCGGCGCGCCGGTGATGCTGCTCGACCCGAGCGGCGTCACGCAGGCGCTGGACCGGCTGGCCGATGCCGAGGCGAAGCGGACTGCGCCGCAACCGTTGACGGGGGATGCCGTGATGGCGATCGCGACGGTCGAGCGCGAGCTCGAGGACAACCGCCGCGAGTACGAAACGCAGAACGGCGTCGACCTGATCGCGCTCGGACTGCACGCGCTGCGGGCGCTGCTGTAGCGAGCGTTGGCGAGGGTAGAATGCGCGTGCATCGCCCACGGAGGAGAATTCCATGAAGCATCGCGTTGCCCTGGCCGTCTCCGCCATCGCGTTCGCCGCAGTGGCCGCTCACGCAGGTGCCCAGACGACACCGGCGGAGTCGCCCGCCGCGCCGGCGTCGTCCGCGCCGGTACCCAAGCCCGAATGCGGCGCGAAGCCCGGCGAGTACCCGGGCAACCTTGCGAGCGACAACCAAAAGCGCAGCTGGCAGAAGGACTTCGTCGCGTACATCGACTGCCTGAAGAAATTCATCCAGGACCAACAGGCCCTCGCCGATCCGCACGTGAAGGCCGCGAACGCCGCGATCAGCGAGTACAACGCGGGCGTCAAGGCGTACAACGACGAGATCCAGAAGGCCAAGGGCGGCTGACGCCGGCCGCGCGGCGATGGCTGGCGGGGCGCTCGCCGCAACGCCCGCGTCCCCGGCGCCGTCCGCGCACGAGGGCGTCGAACGCGACGCGAGGCCGCGCGAGGCGTCGGCCGAGGTCATCGCGCATGTGCTGATCGAGGGCTTCGACCGGCACTACGCGCTTTTCCGCGAGTGCGCGAAGGCCGCGAAGCGCGACTTCGAAGCCGCCAACTGGCTCGCGATCGGCCATCTTGCGCGCGACCGGATCGACTTCTACGACCGGCGCGTGGCCGAGACCGTCGAGCACATCGAGCGCGATTTCCGCTTCAGCGCGGACGACGCGTTCTGGGCGCAGGTCAAGCAGCAGTTCGTCGGCCTGCTCGCCGAGCACCGCCAGCCCGAGTGCGCCGAGACGTTCTTCAACACCGTCTCGACGAAGCTCCTGCACCGGACCTACTTCCACAACCGCTGCCTCTTCGTGCGGCCGGCCGCATCGACCGAGTATCTCGACGACGGCGCCCCGTCGTATCGCTGCTACTACCCGCGCCGCCTCGGACTTCGCGCGACGCTCATCGACGTCGTTCTCGACTTCGGCCTGCGCCTGCGCTTCGCCGATTTCCGAGCGGACCTGCGCAACGTGCTCGCCGCCATGCGGCGCAGGCTGCCGCGGCCGTTCGTCGTCGATGCCAATTGCCAGATCCAGATCCTGTCGAGCCTGCTGTTCCGCAACCAGACGGCCTACGCGGTGGGACGCGTCGTCAACGCCGAGAAGACGTATCCGTTCGTTGCGCCGATCAAGCGGCGCGGCGACGAAAAGCTCTATGTCGACGCGCTTCTGAGCGACCCGCTCGAGCTCGCGCTGCTGTTCTCCGCGAACCGCGCGTACTTCCTGGTCGACATGGAAGTGCCGTCGGCGTACGTCGAATTCCTGCGGGCGATGCTGCCCGACAAGACGACGTCCGAGCTCTATACGATGCTCGGTTTGCAAAAGCACGGCAAGACGCTCTTCTATCGCGACTTCCTGCATCACCTGAAGCATTCGACGGATCGCCTCGTCGCCGCGCCCGGCATCCGCGGGCTCGTGATGAGCGTGTTCACGCTGCCCTCGTATCCGTACGTGTTCAAGGTGATCCGCGATCGCATCGCGCCGTCGAAGGACACCGACGCGGCCCGCGTAGAGGCCAAGTACGCGCTCGTCAAGCACCACGACCGCGCGGGGCGCATGACCGACACGCTCGAATACTCGGACGTGGCGATTCCCCGCGCGCGATTCACCGACGCGCTCTTCGCGGAGCTCGAGGCGACGATCGCGTCGCGGCTCGAGCTCGACGGCGACTACGTGGTGATCCGCCACGTCTACATCGAGCGGCGCCTGGTCCCGCTGAACCTTTTCCTCGCGGACGCGGATGACGCGGCGACGTCGAGCGCCGTCCGCGACTACGGCAACGCGTTGAAGGAGCTCGCCGCCGTCAACATCTTCCCGGGCGACCTGCTGTTCAAGAACTTCGGCGTGACGCGTTACGGGCGCGTCGTGTTCTACGATTACGACGAGATCGAATACCTGACCGACTGCCGTTTCCGCTCGATCCCGCAACCTCCCGCCGGCGTCGACGAGCTCTCCGACGAGGTGTGGCATCCGGTCGGTCCGCACGACATCTTTCCCGAGGAATTCGCGCGGTTCCTGCTGACCGATGCATCGGTCCGCCGCGCGTTCGTTGCATTCCACGCCGATCTGCTGGAGCCGGCGTGGTGGCAAGCGATGCAGGAAGTGAACCGCGGCGGCGTCCAGATCGAAGTGCTGTCGTATCCGGAGCGTGTGCGGTTCAACGCCGCCGCGGCGACGCCGCCGTCGCGGACCCTGCTCGCACCGTGAAGCGCAGACTTGCCGATGTTATCCTCGCCCGGTCGCCACCGACCAAGCCACACATGTCGCCACGTTCTGCCTTGCCTTTCGCCGCGATCACCGCGCTCGCCGCGCTCGCCGGATGCAAGACGGGGCCGACCGCGGAAGAAATCGAAGCCGCGAAGAACTCCGTCGACTGCGAGCGGCCGGGCGAGCACTTCGTGATCCGCTACGACCAGGGCGAGGCGCGCATCCTGATGCCGGACGCGACGCGCGTCGTGCTCTACCAGGTGCCGAGCACGTCCGGGCCGCGGTATCTGAACGGCCACATGGAATTGCGCGGCACGGGCATGAAGCTCGAGCTGATCCGCGACCAGCAGCTCGTCCATCTCGACTGCAAGCCGTTCGAGCTTCCGAAGGAACCGAAGTAGCGTCAGTGCCGCGCCGCGCCGCGCGCGGGATCGACGTCGACGTACTGCCACCACTGCGAGCGGATCGGGTGCGGCACGTAGGCGCCGATCCAGGAGTGCCGCAGGCTGTCCTCGAGCAGGTGATAGGTCATCCGCCACGGCGCGTACGCGATGACGAGCTGCGTCATCCGGTCGAAGAGCTTGGTGCGCGCCGGTGAGTCGGCAAGCGAGCGCGCCTCCTCGTAGAGCGCGTTGAATGCGGGCAGATCGAAGCGCGCGCTGTTCTCGGGACCCGACGGTCCGTAGAGCAGCTGCATGAAGTTTTCCGCATCGGGATAATCGGCGTTCCAGCCGTCGCTGCGCATCGGGATCTTGCCGAGCCGCGCCATCTTGCGCAGCTCCGGTACGCGGTCCTTCCTGACGATCATCCGGATGCCGATCGCGTCCATGTTCTTTTTCCAGAGCTCGTCCGACTCGCGCGAGGCCGAGTTCGGCGTGGACCAGCGCTCGATCGTGAGCGGCTTGCCGTCGGGAGTCTCGCGATAGCCGTCGCCGTCGCGATCCTTGTAGCCGAAGCGGTCGAGGAGCGCGCGCGCGAACGCCGGGTTGTAGAGTTGGGCGCCGGTTCGCAGATTCGGATCGTACCCGGCGATGCCGGGCGGTATGGGCCCGTTCGCCGGAATCGCGCGGCCCTTGAGCAGCACGCGAATCGCCTCCGCATCGTCGAATCCCATGCCGATCGCCCGGCGCAGCGCGATCTTCTCAGGCGAATAGCCGCCGACGACCGGGTCGAGCATGTTGAAGTAGACCCACCACGTGTTGGGCCGCAGCAGCACGTCGTGCGCGATGCCGCGCTCGGCGAGCCACGGCAGTAGCCTGCCGTTCTCGTCGAGCGCCTGCGCGGTGAATTCGGCGGGCAGGATGTCGAGGAAATCGATCTCGCCGTTCAGGAACGCGAGCCAGCGCGCCTGCCCTTCCTCGATCACGCTGATCTCGATTCGCGACGCCTGCGGCAGCCGCTTGCCCCGGAGCGCCTCGGCCGCTGGTCGCGACGATTCGGGGATCGGGCCCGACGGCTCGTAATACGTCTCGCGAAAGCCGGGGTTGGCGAGCAGGACGATCCGCGTGCTGCGGCTGTATTCGCCGAGCATGAACGGGCCCGTCCCGACGGGGTGCGCGCCGATGTCGTTGCCGTAGGCTTCGACGACCTCGCGCGCCTGCGCGGCGACGTTCGGAATCGCGAGCACGTACGGGAAGCGCAAGTCCGGCGCGGTGAGCCGGATGCGCAGCGTGTAGCGGTCCACGACCTCGAGGCCCGCGATCGGCGCATCGTAGTCGAAGTGGCCGCTCTTCTCCGCTTTCTGCCGCGCGGCGCTGCCGCCGTCGATCTTGCCGTCGAGAAGCCAGAGCCACGGCGACTTGACTGCCGGATCGAGAATGCGCTTCATGCCGTACGCGAAATCGGCGGCCGTCAACTCGCGCCGCCGGCCCTTGAACGCCGGATCCGGCGTGAAGTAAACGCCCTTGCGCAAATGGCAAACGTACGTGCGGCCATTGTCCTGCACGTCCGGCATCGCGACGAGCGCGCGCGGCACGAGCCTGACCGGCCGCACGAGGTAGTCGTAGTCGAGCATCGTGTCGAAGACGTTCGCGATGATGCCGTCGGACGCGGCGTCCGACGCGAACGCCGGGTCGAAGCTCGTCTCGGCGATCGAGAAGGCGACACGCAACGTCTTGCCCGCCTGCGCGGCGTCGCCGCGCGACGCGAAGACGACGAGCGCGAGCAGCGCGACGGCGGCGGGTAGCGAGCGACGCATGGCGCTTTACCGGAGGAAGCGGTCGATCGTAGCATTGCGCCACCGGCGATCCGTCGCCTCGCGTCTGACTTCCTAACGCCATGGAAATGAAACGGATGAACGGCGGCAGCCTGCGCGCGGCCGGTTACGACGAACGAACGCGCAAGCTCGTCGTCGAGCTCACGTCGGGCACGTACGAATACACCGGCGTCCCGGGCGAAGTGTGGCGGCGATTCTCGACGGCGTCGTCGCCGTGGTCGTACTTCCGCGACAACATCGAGGAAGAATATGC
>DATIEN010000148.1:0-4559 GCA_035455705.1 Casimicrobiaceae bacterium
CAGCCGGTGAATCTCGTCGATGAACAGCACGTCGCGCGGCTCGAGGTTCGTAAGCAGCGCCGCGAGGTCGCCGGGCCGCTCGAGCACCGGGCCCGACGTCTGGCGCAGATTGACGCCGAGCTCGTGCGCGAGGATGTGCGAAAGCGTCGTCTTGCCGAGACCCGGCGGCCCGAACAGCAACACGTGGTCGAGCGCGTCGCTGCGCCTGCGCGCCGCCTCGATGAAGATGCCGAGCTGCTCGCGGATCTTCTGCTGGCCGATGTACTCGTCGAGGCGGCGCGGGCGCAGTGCGCGCTCGAGCGCTTCCTCCTGCGCGCTTGCGGTTTTCGCCGCGACGATCCGCGTCAGCGCGTCGTGCTCGATCGCCATCGGATCTCGAATGCGTGCGGCGTCATGGTTTTGCGAGCAGCTTGAGCGATTGCTTGATGCCGTCGGCGACGGCCACGCCGTCGGGGAGCTCGCGGATTGCGGACGAAGCTTCCTTCTCGTTGTAACCGAGCGCGAGCAGCGCGTGCATGATATCCGACGTCGGCAGTGGCGTGCGATTGACGCCGACCGCCTGCGTGAGGTCCGCGCCGAGCTTGTCCTTGAGCTCGAGCAGAAGCCGCTCCGCGGTCTTCTTGCCGATGCCCGGCACGCGCGTGAGCCGCGCGGTCTCCTGCAGCGTGATCGCCTGGGCGAGCTCGGCGACGGACAATCCGGACAGCAGCGACAGCGCGATCTTCGCGCCGATGCCGTTCACCTTGAGAAGCTGGCGGAATGCGCGGCGCTCGTTCTCGCTGCCGAAGCCGTAGAGCAGATGCGCGTCCTCGCACACGACGAGATGCGTGAAGAGCGTCACGCGCTCGCCGTTGGCCGGGAGGTTGTAGAACGTGCTCATCGGCACGTCGACCTCGTAGGCGACGCCCTGGACGTCGAGCAGGAGCTGCGGCGGATTCTTCTCGAGCAGGATGCCGCAAAGGCGTCCGATCATGGGCGGGCATTCTACGTGACGAGGAGGCGGCCGCTCCGCACGCGATAGCCGCGTTGCGTCAACATGCCGACGCCGGTCGACGCGTGCGCGTGGCAGATCGCCGTCGCAAGCGCGTCGGCCGCGTCGGCGGCGGGAATCCCCGGAAGCGCGAGCAGCCGCCGCACCATCTCCTGCACCTGCGGCTTGCGGGCGCGGCCCGCGCCGACGACCGCCTGCTTCACCTGCCCTGCCGTGTATTCGGTGACGGGCAGCCCGGCGAGCACGGCGGCTGCGATCGCGGCGCCGCGCGCCTGCCCGAGGAGCAGCGTCGAATTCGGATTGACGTTGACGAAGACCTTCTCGACCGCCACTTCCGTCGGGTGCTCTTCCGCGATCACGTGCGCGAGGTCACGGACGATGACGCCGAGCCGGACCGGAAGGCTGGTGCCCGCCGCGCGGATGCATCCGCTCTTCACGTACACGAGTTCGCCGCCGGCGGCTTCGAGGATGCCGAAGCCGGTGACACGGAGCCCGGGATCGATGCCGAGGATGCGCCGAACGCCGATGACGCGCACCCCGGGGCGCCCGCTACGCGTCCTCGATCACCGCTGACGTGTAGACGTCCTGCACGTCGTCGAGCGATTCGAGCGCGTCCAGAAGCTTCTGCATCCGCTGCGCGTCCTCGCCGCGCATCTCGACCTCGGTGGTCGGCTTCATGATCAGCTCGGCGAATTCGGGCTTGAGGCCCGCCTTCCCGAGCGCGTCCTTGACGGCCAGGAAATCGTTCGGCGCGGTGATCACCTCGATGCTGCGGTCGTCGTGAGTCACGACGTCGTCGGCGCCGGCGTCGATCGCCGCCTCCATCACCTTGTTCTCGTCGGTTTCCGGCGCAAAAACGATCTGCCCGAGATGGCGGAACAGGAACGCGACCGATCCGTCGGTGCCGAGGTTGCCGCCGTACTTCGAGAACGCGTGGCGCACGTCGGCGACGGTGCGCGTCCGGTTGTCGGTCATGCAGTCGACGATCACCGCGGCACCGCCGATGCCGTAGCCTTCATAGCGGACCTCCTCGTAATGGACGCCCTCCAGGCCGCCGGCGCCGCGCTTGATCGCGCGCTCGATCGTGTCCTTCGGCATGTTCTGGTCGGTCGCCTTGTCGATCGCCAGCCGAAGACGCGGATTGGCCGACGGATCGCCGCCGCCCAGCCTCGACGCGACCGTGATTTCCTTGATGAGGCGCGTGAAGGCCTTGCCGCGCTTCGCATCGGCAGCGGCCTTCTTGTGCTTGATGTTCGCCCACTTGCTGTGACCGGCCATGCTTCGCTGCTGCCACTATTTGCGCACTCGAAATTATACGGCTTGCAACACGCCCTGACGCTCCAGGAATTGCGCGAGCGCGGCGAGCCGCACGTTCGCGTCGCTCACCTCGAGCATGCGCTGCTTGATCGAAAGCGGGAGCGGCAGGAGCTCGGCGAGGCGATGCCCGACCCACGAGGCGTCGTCGTAACGCGTCACGCTCGGGAAGTTGCCCGGTCCGAGCCGCGTCGCGATCAACTCGAGCAGCCGCCCGAGCGGCGCGTACGCCTCGGCGAGCGCATGCGACGGCTCGTCGTCGATCATCGATACGTCGGCCACCAGCAGGCCATGCCCATCGACGCGGCGGCTCCGCACCTCGAAGCGGCCGCCGCCTTGCGTCGCCACGTGCAGGATGCCCATCTGGGGCATGTCCACGTCGTTGATGCGCGCGAGCGTGCCGACCCGCGCTATTTCGGGGACCGACCCGTAGCCGCGCGCGACCTCGTCGCCTTCGACGATCAGGCAGACGCCGAACGGCCGCTCGTCGCGCAGGCACGCTTTCGTCATCTCGACGTAGCGCTGCTCGAACACCTTGAGCGGCAGCAGGCCCTCCGGGAAAAGCACCGTGTGCAGCGGAAAGAGCGGCAGCGACTCGAGCAGCGTCATCGGGACGGCGCGGACGCCTCGGTCGCCGCTTTCGCCGCGTCGCCCGGCGCAAGCTCGCGATGGCGAACGAGGACCTGGTAGCGCGGCGAAAACGCCTGCGCGAGCCGCTCGACGAGATAGACCGAGCGGTGCTGGCCGCCGGTGCAGCCGATCGCGACCGTCAGGTAGTTGCGGTTGTCGCGCGCGTAATCGGGCAGCCAGCTCGCGATGAAGTGGTAGATGTCGCCGTACATCCGCTCGACTTCGGGAATCGCCTCGAGGAACGCGACGACCGCGGCGTCGCGGCCGGTGAGCGGCGAGAGCGCCGGCTCGTAGTGCGGATTGGGCAGGCAGCGCGCGTCGAACACGAGATCCGCGTCGAGCGGCACGCCGTGCTTGAAGCCGAACGACTCGACCTGCAGCGTGATCTGTGACGGGTCGACCGATACGAGGTCCTTGATCCAGCCGCGCAGGCTCGCCGCCGGCAACTCCGACGTGTCGAACGTGATGCCGAGCTGGCGGGCGTGCGCGAGCAAGTCCCGCTCGTATTCGATCGCCTCGGTCAGCGTGCGGTCGCCGCTCGAGAACGGATGACGTCGTCGCGTCTCGGAGAAGCGCTTGACGAGCGTCTCGACGGTCGCGTCGAGATAGAGCAGCCGCACCTGCCAGCCGCGCTGCTCGAGCGAAGCCATCGCTTCGGCGAGTTCGGGCAGGCCGGGTCCCGTCTTGACGTCGAGCGCGACGGCCACGCGCGCCTGGCCGGCCTGCTCGAGGTACGCCGCGGTCCTGTCGAGCAGCGCGACGGGAAGGTTGTTGACCGCGTAGTAGCCCGCGTCCTCGAACGCCGCGAGGGCGACGCTCTTGCCCGAGCCGGAAACGCCGCCGATGAGGATCAGATCCATGCGCCGGTGAAGAACCTAGTCCCCCTCGTCCATCAGCTTCTGCTGCCGCTCGATGAATTCCTTGGTGCTGTCGATGCCGCGCTGGTTCAGCACGAAATTGCGCACGGCGGCCTCGACCAGCACGGCGAGATTGCGACCCGCCGCGACGGGGATCGTCACCTTGCGGATCGGCACCGACAGCACTTCCTGGAACGTCGCGTTGACCTGCAGCCGGTCGAGGTCGGAAAAAGCTTCGTTGCCATGGTCCTCGAGGTGGACGATCAGGCGCAGCAGCTTGTGCGGGCGCACCGCGGTCTCGCCGAAGATCGTCCGGATGTTGAGGATGCCGATCCCGCGCACCTCGAGGAAGTCGCGCAGCACGGCGGGGCAGCGGCCCTCGATCGTGTCGGGCGAGATCCGGTAGAGCTCGACGATGTCGTCGGCGATGAGGCCATTGCCGCGCGAGATCAGCTCCAGTGCCAGCTCGCTCTTGCCGATCGCCGATGCGCCGGTGATCAGCACGCCCAGCTCGAGCACGTCGAGGAAAACGCCGTGGAGCGTCGTCGATTCGGCGAGCACGCGCGACAGGTAGATCCGGAACACGTCGACGATGTGCGGCGACGGCTGCTGCGACGTGACGAGCGCGATCTTGTGCTGGTTGCACATGTCGAGCAGGTGCCGCGGCACCTGCTCGCCGTTGCCCACGACGATCGCGGCGAGCTCGGTCGTGAAGAGCCGGTTGATCGAGCGATTGAGCTCGTCCTCGGGCAGCGCGCGCAGATACG
>DATIEN010000149.1:0-3181 GCA_035455705.1 Casimicrobiaceae bacterium
TGTCCGCGGAAGCCTGCCGCAAGATCGTCGATTTCCAGGTCCTCTGCGACAGCTTCAACGTGCCGCTGCTTCGCTTCATCGACACGCCCGGATTCGTCGTCGGCAAGGATGCCGAGCGCAAGGGCGCGCCGGGCCTGATCATGAACATGATGAACGCGACGTCGCTCGTCACCGTGCCGAGCATCACGGTGATCGTGCGCAAGGCCTACGGCCGCGCCTACGTCGCGATGGGCGGCGGCCGCCACAACGACGAGATGATCGCGTGGCCGACGGCGGAGGTGAGCTTCATGGACCCGACGTTCGCCACGACGATCGTGCACGGCAAAGCGCCGGGCGAGGAAGGTTTCGAGGACGCGCTGGCGCGCATCCAGAAGGACGTCGAAATCTGGGACATGGCCACGATCTTCTCGCTGCAGAACATCGTGAAGCCGCAGGAGACGCGCGATCACCTGATCCGCATGCTCGACGTGTACCGGAATCGGCGCGGTGCCGGCGTCGGCCAGCATCTTATGCAGACGTGGCCCACGAGTTACTGACGCGATGAAGGACGACGGTGCCACGCTGGTTCGGCGCGCACGCGAAGCGCACCGGCGTGCCCTCGCCGAGCCCGAGGGCAAGGCGCTTCTGGCCGCGTTCGGCGTGCCGGTGCCGCGCTCGGTCGTCGTCCGCAATTCCGCCGAGGTTGCCTCCGCGCTCGGCAGCATGCCCGCGCCGTTCGCGGCCAAGGTCGTGTCGCCCGACGTCCTGCACAAGAGCGACGCGGGGGGTGTCACGCTGGGCCTCGCGAGCGTCGACGACGTGCGGCGCGCGCTCGACCGGATGAGCGCACGGATGAAGGAGCGCGGCGCACGGGTCGACGGCTTCCTGGTCGAGGAGATGCAGGGCCCCGGCATCGAGCTCGTCGTCGGCGCCACGCGCGACCGGCAGTTCGGCCCGATGCTCATGGTCGGCCTCGGCGGCATCTTCGTCGAAATCCTGCGCGACGTCGCGTTTCGCCTGTGCCCGATCGGCGAGCGCGACGCGCGCGCCATGCTGCGCGAACTGCGCGGCGCCGCGTTGCTCGACGGCGCGCGCGGCCGGCCGGCGGTCGATCGCGATGCGCTCGTTGAACTGCTGCTTCGAATCGGCGGTCCGCAAGGCCTCGTGATGAAGCTTCGCGACGACGTCGACGAGCTCGACGTCAACCCGTTGATCGCCGCGGGGCGCAAGCTCGTCGCGGTCGACGCGCGGATCGTTCTCGCGGCGACGGCTTCGAGCACGCGAACGCCGCGCGTATGCGAGGACGATCACGCGCTCGTCGCCCGCTTCGAGCCGCTGGTGCGGCCGGCGAGCATCGCGGTGCTCGGGGCGTCGAGCACGTCGACGACGATCGCGAACACGTTCATCCGGCGTCTGCGCGCATTCGGATACGGGGGCGCCATCTACCCGATCCATCCGACGGCGAGCGCGATCGAAGAACTGCCATGCTACGCATCGCTCGCCGAGACGCCGCAGCCGATCGACTACGCGTACGTCGCGATCGGCGCGCGCGCGATTCCCGACGTCCTGTGCCGCGCGAACGGCCGCGTGCGCTTCGCGCAAGTCATCTCGAGCGGCTTCGGCGAGGTGGAGGAGGGGGCCGCATTGGAAGCCGACCTCGTCGCGAAGTCGCGCGAAGGTGGCTGCCGGGTCATCGGTCCCAACTGCCTCGGGCTCTACTCGCCGCGCGGCGGCGTCACGTTCCCGGCCGATGCGCCGCGCGAAGTGGGTGGAGTCGGCGTCGTCTGCCAAAGCGGCGGCCTCGGCACCGACATCATCAAGCGCGGCAGTTTCCGCGGCCTGCGGTTCAGCGTCGTCATCACGGCCGGCAACTGCGCCGACCTGACACCGGTGGACCTGATCGAGTTCCTGTTCGCCGACCCCGTCACGAAGGTCATAGGGCTCTACGTCGAGGACATCAAGGACGGGCGCGGCTTTTTCGAACTTCTGCAGACCCACGCCGGACGCAAGCCGGTCGTGATCCTCTGGGGCGGGCGAACCGGACAGGGTCGGCTCGCGGCCGCGTCGCATACCGGCGCCATCGCCGGCAACCGCGATGCATGGATCGCGTTGTCGATGCAGACCGGGTGCGTGCTGGTCGACACCGTCGACCAGTTCATCGGCGCGCTGCTCGCGTTCCAGTTCCTGCCGCTGCGAAGGGCGAAGCCGACGCGGCGCGTCGTCCTGTTCGGCAACGGCGGCGGCACGAGCGTGCTGGCGGCGGATGCGTTCGCCGAGCGCGGCCTCGAGGTGCTCCCGTTCGACGAGGCGGTGCGCGCGAAGCTCGCAGCCATGAAGCTGCCGCCGGGGACGAGCATCGCCAACCCGATCGACGCGCCGGTGGCGACACTGCAGCAGGACGAAGGCCGCGTCGCCAACGCGATCCTTGACGTGGTATGCGAAGTCGGCCTGCCGGATGCGCTCGTGGTGCACATCAACCTGGCAGCGTTCGTCGGCCGCGGCGACGTCGACCCGATCGACAACCTGATCGAGGCGGCCGTGCAGACGCACGCGCGGCACGCGCATGTGGCGCATCTGGTGGTCGTCCTGCGCGTCGACGGCTCGCCCGAGCTCGACGAGCGCAGGCGCCGTTACCGCCGGCACGCGCTGGAACGAAGCATTCCCGTCTACGACGAGCTCGTCGAGGCCGCCGATGCGTTGCGTGCCGTGAGCTTCGTCGAGCGGCATGGCGAGGAGTAGGCGTGGCGAGCATCGAGATCAGGACCGACATTACCGGCACCGTGTGGAAAGTGCTGAAGCAGGTGGGCGACACCGTCCTCGAGGACGAGCCGATCCTCATCCTGGAATCGATGAAGATGGAAATTCCGGTCGCTGCCCCCGAGCGTGGCGTCGTCACGGCGATCGCCGTGAAGGAAGGCGACATCGCGCCGGAGGGCAGCGTCGTCGCGAGGGTCGAGGCGTGACCCAACCCAAAGTCCACAAGGTTCTCATCGCCAACCGTGGCGAGATCGCGTGCCGCATCGTGCGCGCCTGCCGCAAGCTGGGTCTCGCGAGCGTCGCCGTGTACTCCGATGCCGATGCCGGCGCGCTGCACGCCGAACTTGCCGACGAGGCGCATCCGATCGGACCGGCCGACGCGCGCGAGAGCTACCTGCGTGCCGACAAGCTGCTCGAGGTGGCGCGGCGCAGCGGCGCCGACGCG
>DATIEN010000150.1:0-6352 GCA_035455705.1 Casimicrobiaceae bacterium
CAGCGACCGGCGCGGCGCTCGCGACGTTCGCGTACATGCGCGTCTATCCGTTGGCGCTGCTCCTGATGGTTCTGGTCGGCGGCGCGCTGATCCTCACCGTCGCATCGGCGAACACGATCCTGCAGACGATCGTCGAGGACCGGCTGCGCGGCCGCGTCGCCGCGTTCTACACGCTCGCGTTCCTCGGCATCGCGCCGCTCGGCAACCTCGCCGCCGGCGCCATCGCCGGTGCGGTCGGGACGCCGTTTGCGTTCGCGCTGAACGGCGTACTCGCGATGGCGGCGGCCCTCTGGTATCGCCGCAAGCTGCCGGCCGTGCGCCGGGTTCTGCGTCCGATCTACGAGACGCTCGGCGTGCCGCCGCGCAGCCGGTAGCCGACGGCGCCAGCGCTTCGGGCGTCAACGCAGGATGAACGCCATCGCGGACAGGCTGTTGAGCACCCGGATGGCGTGACGCATCGTCGGCGACGAGAACTCGACGCCGAGCGCACCCGCGCGCCGCACGATCGGCAGCATCGCGAAGAGGTCGGCGAGTGCGACGCTCGTGGCCTCGACGCGTACCGCGACCGGTGACGCAACGGGGCGCAACCGCAGCTGCGCCGCACGGGCAGCGGCGTCGCGCGCGCCCGCCTCGATCGCCGCGCATGCGTTCGCCGGCGAGAGCGACGTCGCCACGCGATTGCCGAGTGCGCGCTTCACGACGACGCCGATGGCGCCGGGAAAGAGCGGCTCGGTTTCCGCGACGAACGCGTCGTCGCCGCTGTAGAGCGCGACGGGCACGCCGAATTCCGCGGCGAGCGCGCCATAGAGACCCGCTTCGCCGATCTCGCTGCCGTTGACGAGGACCCGCGCGAACGCGAAGCCGCTGATCGTGTGCGCGAGGACGCCGGGGGTGCCTGCGCGCGAATGCCAGCCGACGAGGAATACGCCCGCGCAATCCTGCTCGACGCCGGCCATCATGCCGAGCTCGCGCGGCTTGCCGAGCAGGACGTCGGCACGCGGGTCGACCGCGTCGGGGACCAGATTGCGGAAGTAGCCGTGCGAGTCGTTGACGACGACCGCGCTGGCGCCGCCCGCGAGCGCGCCGCGAATGGCGGCGTTCGCCTCGGCCGTCATCAGCCGGCGCGCAAGCTCGAATTCGGCGTTGCCCGGTCGCGTCTGCTCGGGATGGACCACGCCCGCAACGCCTTCGATGTCGACGGAGATCAGAATCTTCATGTCATTCACTGCCGGCCTCGAGCGCGCTCATCGGCGCTCGATGCGGGGGTCCAGCGCATCGCGCAGCCCGTCGCCGAGCAGGTTGAACGCGAGCACGGTCAGGAAGATCGCCAACGCCGGAAAGATCGCTTCGTGGGGCGCCGTCAGCATGTCCGAACGCGCGGCGTCCAGCATCGCGCCCCATTCGGGCGTCGGCGGCTGCGCGCCCATGCCGAGGAAAGAGAGGCTCGCCGCCGTGATGATCGAGGTGCCGATCCGCAACGAGAAATAGACGACGACCGCGGAGATCGTACCGGGGAAGATGTGGCGAAAGACGATCGTGCGTCCGGACGCTCCGAGGCTTCGCGCCGCCTCGATGTACGTCAGATGCTTGAGCGCGAGCGTGTTGCCGCGGACGAGCCGCGCGAACGTCGGCACGCTGAAGATCGCGACGGCCGCGATGACGTTCGCCATGCCGCCGCCGAGAATCGCGACGATCGCGATCGCGAGCAGGATCCCGGGGAAAGCGAACAGAACGTCGCAGATGCGCATGACGATGCGATCCCACCAGCCTTCCTTGTAGCCTGCCAGCAGACCGAGCAACGTGCCGACGAATGCGCCGACCGCGACGGACGCGAAGCCGGCGGCGAGCGAGATCCGCGCGCCCATCAGGATTCGGCTCAAGATGTCGCGGCCGAGCGCGTCGACGCCGAACCAGTGCGAGAGCGACGGCGGCGCGTTGAGCGCGTCGTAGTCGAAGTAGCTTTCCGCGTCGTACGGCACGATCCACGGCGCGGCGATCGCGACGACGACGAGCAGCGCGACGAACGCGCCCGCGACGAGCGCGATCTTCTGGCGCCGGAACTTGCGCCAGAACTCGAACCACGGCGTGCGTACGCGCGTGTCCCGCACGATTGGTTCAACCGCGGCGGGAAGCGTGGCCATCAGCGATAGCGAATCGTCGGATTGATGACGCCGTAGAGCACGTCGACGATCAGGTTGATCAGGATGAACTCGAGCGAGAACAGCAGCACCAGCGCCTGGATCACCGGATAGTCGCGCATGTCGACGGCGTCGACCAGGAGGCGGCCGAGCCCCGGCCAGTTGAACACCTTCTCCACGACGATCGAGCCGCCGAGCAGAAAGCCGAATTGCAGGCCCATCATCGTGACGACCGGAATGAGCGCATTGCGCATTCCGTGCTTGACGACCACGCGCCGCTCGTCGAGGCCCTTGGCGCGCGCGGTGCGGATGAAATCCTCGCCGAGGATGTCGACGAACGACGAGCGCGTGAAGCGCGCCATGATCGCGGCCACTGCGGCGCCGAGGGTGATCGACGGCAGGATGTAGTGGCGCCACGTGTCGTTGCCGACGGTCGGCAGCCAGTTGAGATCCACCGCGAAGAGCTGCATCAGCACCATGCCGAGCGCAAAGGCCGGAAACGAGATGCCCGAGACGGCGAGCGTCATGCCGACGCGATCGGGCCAGCGGTTGCGCCACACCGCCGACACGATGCCGATCGCCATGCCGAAGATCACCGACCACAGCATGCTCCAGACGGTGAGCCAGAACGTCGGCATGAAGCGCGAGCCGATTTCGACCGCGACCGGAAGCTTGGTGCGGAGCGACCTTCCGAATTCCCAGTGCAGGACGCCGTTCACGAAGCGCAGGAACTGCTGCGGCAGCGGCTTATCGAGACCGAGATCCTTGCGGACGAGCTCGACCGTCTCGGGCGTCGCATCCTGCCCGGCTGCGAGCCGCGCCGGATCGCCCGGCAGAAGATGCACGAGCATGAAGACGAGGAAGCCGACGAGGAGGAGCGTCGGTAGCAGTCCCAGCAGGCGCTTCGCGATGTAGCTCGTCATGAATCGATCGACCTGGCCTCGTCGCGCTTCGCCGCGTCCGTGCGGCGTCCGTGCGGCGTCCTTGCGGCGCGCGACGAATCAGTCCGGATGCAGCGCCACCTCGCCTTCGATCTCCACCGGGATCCCGAACGGCAGGTCCGCGATCCCGACGGCGCTGCGGGCGTGCGCGCCGACGCGCGCGACGAGGCGCCGCTCGATCCCCGCCATGACCCGCTATGCGCGATCCCGCTGGCCGCGTCGCGGAAGAAAACGGGGCGCGCTCGCGATCATTTGAGATCCATCTCGCTGAACTCGAACGACGCGTCGGGCATCACGTACACGCCGGTCAGGTTCTTCGTGTGCGCGGACAGCAGCTGCTCCGTCACGAGCGGTGCCCACGGCGCGTCGTTCCAGATCGTCTGCTGCGCGTCACGATAGAGCTTCGCCTTCTGCGCCTTGTCGCTCGTCGCGAGCGCCGACTTGATGTCGTTGTCGACCTTGTCGTTCTTGTAATACGCGGTGTTGAAGAGCTTCGGAGGCCACGAATCGCCGAAAAGGAGCGGCCGCAGCGCCCAATCGGCTTCGCCGGTCGAAGCCGACCAGCCGACATAGTAGAGGCGCACCGGTGCCGTTTTGGGATCCGGCCAGCTCTCCACCTTTTCGACGCGCTGTCCGGCCTCGAGCAGCGTGATCTTCGCCTTGATGCCGATCTGCGCAAGCTGCTGCTGCAGGAACTGCGAGACCTTCTGCGCGGTGCTGTGGTTGTACGCGGACCAGAGCTCCGTCTCGAAGCCGTTCGGATAGCCCGCTTCCTTCATCAGCTGCTTCGCCTTCGCGAGGTCGTACGGCCACGGCCCGAGCTTCACGCTGTACTCGACCGCATCGGGCACCACACCGTCCGCCGGCGCGGCGTAGCCCGCGAACGCGACCTTCGCGAGCGCGTGCTTGTTGATCGCGTACGCGATCGCCTGGCGCACCCTGGGATTGTCGAACGGCTTCTGCTGCACGTTCATCGACAGGTAACGCAACACGATCGACGGCGCGGCGACGAGCTCCAGGTTCGGCTTCGACTTGAGAACGTCGGCGAGCTCGTAGGGCACCGGAAACGTGAAATGCGCTTCGCCGGTCTGCATCAGCGCCGCGCGCGAGTTGTTGTCGACGACCGGCTTCCACGTGATCGAGTCGACCTTCGGGTAGCCCTTGCGCCAGTAGTTCTCGTTCTTCGCGACCTTCAGGAAGTCGGGCTGCTTCCACTCGACGAATTTGAACGGTCCGGTGCCGACCGGGTGGAACGCGATGTCCTTGCTGCCGTATTTCTGCAGTGCGGCCGGCGAAATCATCACGCCCGACGGATGCGCGAGGTCGTTGATGAACGCCGAGAACGGCTCCTTCAGCGTGATCCTCGCCGTGTACGGATCGACGGCCTCGGTCTTCGCGATGATCGAGTAGAGCCCGTAGCGCTTGAGCTTGTTGTCCGGATTGGTGACCCGGTCGAAGTTCGCCTTCACCGCATCGGCGTTGAAGTCGGTGCCGTCGTGGAACTTGATGCCGTGCTTCAGCTTGACGGTGTACGTGAGGCCGTCGTTGCTGACGGTGTAGCTTTCAGCGAGCACGGGGATGAGCTTCATGCTGCGGTCGAAGCCGAAGAGCCCTTCGTAGAACGACTTCGCCATCGCCTGCGACAGCGTGTCGTTGGCGTCGTACGGGTCGGTCGTCGTGAACGTCGACGCCACCGCGAACACCACGTCCTTGGCGGCGTAGGCGGGCGCCGCCAGCGCCATCGTGGCGAGCGCGGCGACGAGCAATCGGGTGAGCAATTTCATCGAGGGCTCCTGTTGTCGCAGTAGCTTTCAGTACGGTCCGCCGACGCGATGGGCGGCGACGAAATGCCCGGGCTCGACCTCGGCGAGCGGAGGCACGGTCGGCTCGTCGTCGACGGCGCGGATCGGGCTCGGAATCTCTTCGGATGATAACGCCCTTTCCCGCCGGCGCCGGGCGGGATCGGCGACCGGGACGGCCGCTATCAGCTTGCGCGTATACGGGTGCTGGGGATTGCCGAACACGAGGCGCCGGGGCCCGATCTCGACGATTTGCCCGAGGTACATGACGGCGACGCGATGGCTCACGCGCTCGACGATCGCCATGTCGTGCGAGATGAAAAGATACGAGACACCGAACTCGGCCTGCAGATCGAGCAGCAGGTTCACGATTTGCGCCTGGATCGAGACGTCGAGCGCGGACACCGCCTCGTCGGCGACGATGATTCGCGGAGAAAGCGCGAGCGCGCGCGCGATCGCGATGCGCTGCCGCTGGCCGCCGGAAAATTCGTGCGGATAGCGCCGCGCGTGTTCCGCCGCGAGGCCCACGTGCTCGAGCAGCCACGCGACGCGCTCCTCGGCGTCGCGGCCCCTGGCGACCCCATGCACGTACAGCGGCTCGGCGACGGAGAAGCCGACGGTGAGCCGTGGGTCGAGCGATGCGAACGGGTCCTGGAAGATCATCTGGATGTCGCGGCGCACCGGACGCAGCGCGTCGTCGGGGAGCTTCACGATGTCGCGTCCTTCGAACTCGACGCTGCCGCCCGTGATGTCGACGAGGCGCAACAGCGACCGTCCGGTCGTCGACTTGCCGCAGCCCGATTCGCCGACGAGCGCGAGCGTCTCGCCGGCGGCCAAGTCGAAGCTCACCTGCTCCACCGCGTGTACGCGGCGCCGGACACGGCCGAGCAGGCCGCTCTTCACGTCGAAGCGCGTCGTGAGCTCGCGCACGCGGAGGAGGACGCCGTGGTGCGACGTCGGGGCACGCGCCTCGCTCGCACCCGGCACCGTCGCCGCATCCGCGCGGATGGGCGGCTGAACGGACGCGTCGGCCACCGGAAACTTGCGCGGCGAATCGGAGTCGCGCAGCGCACCCAGCCTCGGCACGGCCGCG
Organism: Casimicrobiaceae bacterium; assembly: GCA_035455705.1. Lineage (GTDB taxonomy): Bacteria > Pseudomonadota > Gammaproteobacteria > Burkholderiales > Casimicrobiaceae > VBCG01. Next base: position 5,972 of record DATIEN010000150.1, read on the forward strand.
AGCAGCGTGCGCGTATACGGTTGCGACGGCGCCTTGAAGATCCGCTCCGCGTCGCCTTCCTCGACCTTGACGCCGTCGTGCATCACGACGACGCGGTCGGCGACCTCGGCGACGACGCCCATGTCGTGCGTGATGAACATCACCGCCATGTGCATCTCGTCCTGCAGCAGCCGGATCAGCGTCAGGATCTGCGCCTGGATCGTGACGTCGAGCGCCGTGGTCGGCTCGTCGGCGATCAGCAGCACGGGGTTGCACGAAAGCGCCATCGCGATCATCACGCGCTGCCGCATCCCGCCCGAGAACTCGTGCGGGTACTGGTCGACCCGGCGGTCGGGGTTCGGGATCCCGACCTCGTCGAGCAGCCCGATCGCCCGCCGATGC
>DATIEN010000151.1:0-12073 GCA_035455705.1 Casimicrobiaceae bacterium
AGTACCGAGACGTACAGCGAGGGGCGAGCGAGGACCCGACAACGTCCATCGGCCGGCGCAGACGATTTCGAGATAGGTTCTATCCGCGCCGGTCGATCACGACGCGCACTTCGATCGGATCGGCGCCCGGGTACGACGCCGTGACGCGAAACGGCGCCGGCGCGTCGCCGGCGTACGCGTAGACGATGTCCCACCCGTCCTGCCGCAATTCCGAAACGCGTCCGGCCGAATCGCGACCGACGTCGTAGGGGACGCCGTGGCGCGGCTGTGCGCGGATCCACGCCGCGAGCCCGTCGACCGGAATCGTCACGCCGAAGGCGCGCTCGGTCAGAGCGCGCCATGTCGGGGCCGTTTCCGTGCGTCCGTCCGAGAGCTGCACGGTGGCGCCGCTCGCGTCGCCCTCGAGCTTCGCGATCATCTGGCCGAGCGGCGACGACAGCTCGATCGCATCGTGCGCGGGCTCGTGGCGCCACGCGAAGCTGCCCGCCACGCCGGCATCGCCGCGGCGCGCCGAGATGCGCCCGCCAAGGTCGAACGGCGAATCCGCCGTCGCCACCGGGGCCTGCGAAACCGGTGCCGTGGGTGGCGTCGCACATGCGGCGAGAGCCATCGTGGCGACGGCGATCGCGCGTCTCATCGACGTCGCGCGATCACGGCGCAAAGCGCTTCACGGTCTCCTTCAGCACCGCGTTGTCGGGATTCGAATCGAGCTGCGCCTTCCACACGGCTAGCGCCTTCTCGTGCTCACCCTTGCGCCACAGCACTTCGCCCAGATGCGCGGCGATCTCGGCGTCGGGCCTTCCGTCGAGCGCCTCGCGCAGGTAGCGCTCGGCATCGTCGAAGCGTCCGAGACGGTAGAAGGCCCACCCGAGGCTGTCGAGAATGAACGGGTCGCTCGGCGAGAGCTTGTGCGCGCGCTCGATGAACGCCAGCCCCTCGTCGGTGCGCGACGTGCGATCGACCAGCGTGTAGCCAAGCGCGTTCAGCGCCTGCGCGTCGTCCGGCCGCAGCGAGACGAGCTGCTTGAGCCTCGATTCGGCCTCGTCGACCTTGTCGAGCTTTTCGGCGACCATCGCGAGGTCGTAGATGAGATCGGGCGCGTCCGGATTGTCGGCGAGGCTTCGCGCGAGAACGTCGTAGGCGCCGGCATCGTCGCCGGCATCGCGCAGCAACTGCGCTTCGGCCTGCTTCAACTGCACCTTCTGGTCGCGCGTGACGGCGTTCAGCCCCTCGAACCACTGCTTCGCCTGCGCGAGCTTGCCTTGCTTGCCGTACAGCGCGCCAATGCGCAGCTTGGCGAGCCACGCGCGGTCGCCGTCCGTCACCGCCTGGTAGTGCTCGATCGCCTGGGCCCACTGCTTCGTCTCCTCGGCGACCTGGGCGAGATAGAGGTCGATGACGCCGGGTTCGCCATAGTTCGCCGACTTGAGGTCGGTGAGCAGGCGAGACGCTTCCGGATAATCCTTCATCTCGAGCGCGATCGTCGCCACGGCGAATTCGAGATCGCGCGACTTCGGGTCGCGGTCCCACAGCTTCTGCATCAGCGCGCGCGCCTCGGCGTAGCGCTTGCGCTCGACGTAGCGCTGCGCGAGCGCGCCGGCTGCGCTCTTCGAATCGGGGTTAGCGGCGACGAAGGCCTCGAGCGACTTGATCGCATCGAGCGGGGAGTCGCGCGCGACGATCTCGGCGCGCAGGATCGCCGCTCGCTCCCACGTCGGACGCAGCGCGAGCGCCTTGTCGATTTCGTCGCGGGCCTCCTTGGCGGCAGCCACGTCGTCGACGCCGGCGCCGTACGCGGCGAGCGCAACGGCGTAATGGGCCTCGGCCGTTTTCGGATACGGCTTCGCGACGTCGCGCACGAGCGAGAGTACGGCGTGCTTGTCCGACTGATCCGAAAACAGGCGATTCAACTGCATGAAGACGTCGCCGACCCCGTTTCCGGAAAGCGCCGCGTTCGCGAGCACGTGCTCGATACGCCCGCGCAACTCCTCGCTCGCCGCGGTACTCGGAATCGCGCCGGTGTTGTTGTTCGCCTCCAGCGCCGCCAATACCTGCCGGGGTCGGTCGGCCGCAGGATCGAGGCGTGTCCAGAGGTCCGCCGCATCGTGCACGAGCGCGCGGTCGCGCGCCGCGATGGCGACTTCGGTCGCACGTTCGGCGAAACGCGAGTCCTGCGTCGCACGTGCAGCATCGAGGTAGGCGCGCGCCGAGACGGCGAGATCGCCGCGCTGCAGGGCGACGTCGCCGAGCAGCAGGCGGTAGAAGAGGTCGGCGCTGAGCTCGACCTTTGGCGCATTCGCGGCCGTCGTCGCGGCGACCTTCGACGGGGCCAGCGGCGACGTCTCGTCAAAGCCCGGCGGCGACGTCTCGGCAGAGGCCGGCGGCGACGTGTTGTTCGCGCCCGGCGACGACGTGTCGTTGGCGGCCGGCACCGTCGTTCTGCTCGCGGGAGGCGACGCAGGATCGGCCGACGTCGGCGCCTGCGCACAGGCGGACGCGGCGAGCGCGACGGCGACGCCGGCGAACACGCGACGCAGGGTGAAGCCAGGGTTCATCGAGGCGGGGTCCACATGGTCCGGCACGGCGGACCTGACAGATTAAGCTATAGTCGCGGCGCTCACAAACGGTCCCTCACGGATCGGCGCCGCTTCGCGCTGCACGCGAGACTGCCACTGCGCCGCGACGTGCCAGCGAATGCCCGAACTTCCGGAAGTCGAGACGATCCGGCGCGGCATCGCGCCGCACATGATCGGCTCGGCGCGTCGAGCGGATCGTCGTCTACGACTGGCGGCTGCGCTGGCCGGTTCCCTCGATCTCGACGCGCGGATGCGCGGGCGCACGATCGACCGCGTCGACCCGAGCGCCGTCCCCTGCCGGCATGCATCCGCGACGCGCGCGAATCGCCTGACGAAGACATGACGGGCGCTCGCCGTCCCACTGCGTGAGCTGCCAGCGCCCCTGAAGCGGGCAGCGCAGCAGCGGAGCTGCAAGCGTCGGCGAATGTCACGCAACGGCAGGTGACGACGGCGCGCGGCGCGCCTTCGTCACCTTGGGCCGATGCCCGGGCGGTTGCGACCGACGAACGCGCGCGCGATGCGCGAAGGCAATGCCGGCACGAGCGCGAGGCGCTGCCGGGCAATTGCACACGGCACGAGTTGTGCTTTCCCGCTCTCGATCGGTCGCGGGCCCCGACTTGAAGAAAACCTTCCCCCCATCCGCCGCAGGGGCGGCATGAATCCGTCGCGCGATCTCGCCGCTCGCTTCGAAGCGTACGCCGACTGGCGCCGCCGCCTTTCGGCGGGCGTCTCGTCGCTGTTCGACTGGCTTTCGCAGCAGGACCTCGCCGACGCGCAGGTCGAGGCGAAGGTGCAGCACATCCTCGAGCGGCTGCAGCAGGACAAGCTCGTCGTCGCCTTCGTCGCCGAGTTCTCGCGCGGCAAATCGGAGCTCATCAATGCGATCTTCTTCGCCGACTTCGGCCAACGACTGTTGCCGTCCTCGGCCGGGCGCACGACGATGTGCCCGACCGAACTGCTTCACGACCCCTCGCGCCCGCCGTCGATCCGGCTGCTTCCGATCGAGACGCGGCTGAACGACGCGACGGTCACCGAGTTCAAGGGTTACGCCGACGAGTGGGTGACGTTCCCGCTCGACCTCGGCGCCTCGGAGCGCATGGCGGAGGCGCTCGCTCGCGTGTCGCAGGTCAAGCGCGTCCCGATCGCGCTCGCGCGGAAGTACGGCCTTTTCAGCGACCGAGACGAGGACATCCTGTCGGCACTCGAGCGCGGCGACGAGGGCAGCGTGGACATTCCGTGCTGGCGTCACGCGATCATCAACTTTCCGCATCCGCTGCTGCAGCAGGGGCTCGTGATCCTCGACACGCCGGGCCTGAACGCGATCGGCACCGAGCCGGAGCTCACGCTCAACCTGCTGCCCAACGCGCACGCGATCCTGTTCCTGCTCGCCGCCGACGCAGGCGTCACGAAGACCGATCTCGACGTCTGGAACGATCACCTCGTGGGCGAGGATCCGGCCACGCGCGGCGCCCGCCTCGTGATCCTCAACAAGATCGACGGTCTCTGGGACGAGCTCAAGCAGGAAGTGGAGATCAACGCAGAGATCGACCGGCAGGTCGGAACGACGGCGGAGCTCCTCGACGTCTCGCCCGCGCAGGTGTTCGCCGTGTCCGCGCAGAAGGCGCTGCTCGCCAAGGTGAACGGCGACGACGCGCTGCTCGCGCGAAGCCGGCTGCCGGTCCTCGAGCATTCGCTGTCGCGCAAGCTCATTCCCGCGAAGCGCGAGCTCGTCGGCGCGGCGACGCAGGGCGAGCTGCGCGTGCTGACCTCGTCGATCCGCACGATCCTCGACGCGCGCGCGGCGTCGATCGGCGAACAGCTCGTCGAGCTGATCGCGCTGCGCGGCAAGAACCAGGACGTCGTCGAGCACATGATGGCGCGCGTCAAGGAGGAAAAGGAAATCTTCGAGCGCGGACTCGCGCGCTACACGGCGCTGCGCACCGTGTTCACGCAGCACACGAATGATCTTTTCGACGTGATCGGCCTCTCGTCGCTGCGCGAGAACGCCGCCAAGACACGGCAGCGCATCGAGGACAGCCCGTTCACGAAAGGCCTGCGCGACGCGATGGGCGAGTTCTTCGGTCGACTGCGGACCGACTTCGACCAGGCCGGCCGACAGGCGGCCGAGATCCACGACCTGATGCGCGCGATGTACGCGCGCTTCGCGCACGAGCACGGCATCGAGATGTTCGTGCCGCCGCAGTTCTCGGTGCTCAAATACCTGAAGGAGATCGAGCGGATGGAGCGCGCGTACAACACGCACTTCAACACGCTGTGGAACATGGTCAGCAAGGCGAAATACCCGCTGATGAAGCAATTCTTCGAAACCGTCGCGTCGCGTGCGCGACACATCTACAAGGTCGCGAACCGCGACGTCGAAGCCTGGTTGAAGGCCGTCATGTCGCCGCTCGAGACGCAGGTTCGCGAGCACCACATCCAGCTTCGCCGCCGCCTCGACAGCATCCGGCGCATCCACCGGGCGAGCGACGAACTCGAGAACCGGATCATGGAGCTCGAGCAGCAGCGCGAGTCCCTGGACGCGCAGCGCGAAGGCTTGCGCCAGCAGGTCGCCACCGTCGACATGATCATCGAGGCGCCGGACGCGCTGCCGCTCGCGGCGAACGGCTAGGGAAGGAGGAGAGGCGCCCTTCGCGCAGGCGACGCGCCGCCTGCCGCTGGTATCTCGCGCCGGAAGTGGTCCGCTGCTACTTCGCCTTGGCAGACATCAGCGCTTCGTACTTGCGCTGCAACTGCTCGGGTGTCTCGACGTGGTCGGGATGAACCGGAATGCAGTCGACCGGACACACCTCGCGGCACTGCGGCTTGTCGAAATGGCCGACGCATTCCGTGCACTTCGACGGATCGATCTCGTAGAACTCGACGCCCTGCGCGATCGCCTCGTTCGGGCATTCCGGCTCGCACACGTCGCAGTTGATGCATTCGTCGGTGATGATGAGCGACACCGATGCCTTTCTCCGTCGTTGGCGGCTCGCACCGCGCGTTATCGGCGCACCTTCCGCCGAAGACAGTCGGCGACGTGCGGGTGCACGAACTTCGTCACGTCGCCGCCGAAGCGCGCGATCTCGCGCACGATGGTCGCCGAGATGAACATGTACTTCTCGTCGGGCGTCAGGAACAACGTTTCGACGTCCGGATTGAGGTTGCGGTTCATTCCGGCCATCTGGAACTCGTACTCGAAGTCCGAGACGGCGCGAAGCCCGCGCACGATCGCCTGCGCACCTTGCTCGACCGCGAAATCCATGAGCAGCGTCGAAAAGCCGATCACTTCGACGTTCGCGAACGGCCGCAACACCTCGCGCGCCATCGCGATGCGCTCGTCGGTCGTGAAAAACGGCTTCTTCGTCGCGCTGTCGGCGACGGCGACGACCACGGCGTCGAAAAGGCGCACCGCGCGTCGGACGAGGTCTTCGTGGCCGCGGGTGAAAGGGTCGAACGTGCCGGGGTAGACGACTTTCATCGGGGCGCCGGCGCAGCCTGGTCTCGTTGCGCGAACAGATGATAATGCACGCCGCCGGCACGGCCGTGGCGCACCCGTTCGAACCCGGCCGGGACGTCGAGCGGGCGGGCTGCCTCGGCGTACACCCGTGCGTTCCGCGACATCCGGGCGGGAAGGGCCGCGAACAGATCGGCCCAGGGATTCTCGGCGAACGGCGGATCCAGGAACACGACGTCGAACCTCCGCGTCTCCCGCGCGAGGTAGCGCAGTGCGTCGTCGACATGCGTCTCGACGCCGGGCATCGCGAGCAGGACGGCGGCGCGTTGCAGCCCGCGGACGAGGGCCGGGTGGCGGTCGACGGCCACCGACCGCGCGGCACCCCGCGACTGAGCTTCGAGCGACAGGACGCCCGTTCCGGCATAGAGGTCGAGCGTCGACACACCGGTCAGGTCCTGTCCGAGCCAGTTGAAAAGCGTCTCACGGACGCGGTCCGGCGTCGGGCGCAGGCCGGGAACGTCGGGCACCGGCACCGCGCGGCCGCGATGGTGGCCGCCGATGATGCGAACCCGATGGCTTGGATGGCCTGCCACGTCGCGTGGATGCGTGCGCCGGCGAGGGCGTGGAATCGCGTCGCGGGTCCCCATATGTGGCGGTTAGAATCCCAATTTCCCCGTGCGCCGTCAAAGTCCGGCCGCACGCCGCCGCTTCCCCATGTTCGACCTCTTCAAACGCAAGCCCGCCGCGAAGGCGCCGGCATCGTCCGAGGTGCCGGTCGATTCCGCGCCCCCGGCGTCGCGCAGTGCGTCGCCCGAGACCGTTTCCACGCCAGACGAGTCGCCGCTCGCATCGTCCATGCCGGCGCTCGAACCGGCTGCCGCGACGACCCTGGAAACGCCACCCGGCGAGAGGCGCTCCTGGCGCGACCGCTTGAAATCGGGGCTCGGCCTCTCGCGCGACAAGCTGTCGGGTGCGCTGTCGGGCGTTTTCCGGCGCCGCGTGCTCGACGAGGCGGCCCTCGAGGAACTGGAAAACGCGTTGCTCATGGCCGACTGCGGCGTGGAGGCCACGCAGCACCTGCTCGGCGAGCTTCGGACGCGCTACCGCAAGGCGGGTGGGGATGCCGATCCTCGCGCGCTTCTGCGCGGCGCGTTCGCCGATCTCGTCCGCGCGCTCGAGGCGCCGCCCGTCGCGATCGGTGCGACGCGCCCTTTCGTGATCATGCTGGCGGGCGTTAACGGCGCCGGCAAGACGACTTCGATCGGCAAGATCGCGAAATGGCTGCAACAGCGGCGACTCTCGGTGCTGCTGGCCGCCGGGGACACATTCCGCGCCGCCGCGCGCGAGCAGCTGGCGGTATGGGGCGAGCGGAACAACGTCGCCGTCATCCAGCAGGCGGGCGGCGATCCGGCCGCCGTCATGTTCGACGCGCTCCGCGCCGCGACGAGCCGCAACGTCGACGTCGTGCTCGCCGACACCGCAGGGCGGCTCCCGACGCAGGGCCACCTGATGGACGAGCTCAGGAAGATCAAGCGGGTACTCGGCAAGGCCCGGGAAGCGGCGCCGGACGAGGTGTGGCTGGTGCTCGACGCGAATACCGGCCAGAACGCGCTTGCCCAAGTGAAGGCGTTCGACGCCGCCGTCGGGCTCACCGGCCTGATCCTGACTAAGCTCGACGGAAGCGCGAAGGGCGGGATCGTCGCGGCGATTGCCCGGCAGCACCCGATTCCGCTGCGATTCATCGGCGTTGGGGAGGGCCTCGACGACCTGCGTCCGTTCAGCGCCGACGACTTCGTCGATGCGCTGCTTCCCGACGAGGAGCTTGCCTAGTCGTTCGGGCGTCGCGAGCGATCGCTCACTTCTCAACAGCCCCGCCAGGAAATCGGGCGCGAGGCGAACTGTCGTCCGGCGGGGTGGTCCACCTTTGACGGCCGCGGACGCCCCATCCCAAGCGGTGCAATGCCCGAGTAAAACAGTCGGGAACTTTCCAGACTATTTAGCACTCTGATCAAGCGAGTGCTAAACTGACGGACCCGGCACTCACCATTTCGGTCCGCCATCCAAAGGAGACATCTGAATGACCGGAAGTGCGCTGGCGTTCCCGACCCCGGCCTCGCTGGGGAGCCTCGATCACTACATCCAGGCGGTAAACCGCTTTCCGCTGCTCACGCCCGAGCAGGAGACGGCGCTCGGCCGCCGCTGGCGTGATCACGAGGACGTCGATGCGGCGCGCCAGCTCGTGCTGTCGCACCTGCGACTCGTGGTGGCCGTTTCGAGGAACTACCTGGGTTACGGACTACCGCAGGCCGATCTCATTCAGGAGGGCAACATCGGCCTCATGAAGGCCGTGCGGCGGTTCGATCCCGAGCGCGGCGTGCGGCTCGTCTCGTTCGCGCTGCACTGGATCAAGGCGGAAATCCACGAGCACGTTCTGCGCAACTGGCGACTGGTGAAGATCGCGACGACGAAGGCGCAGCGGAAGCTCTTCTTCAATCTGCGCAGCATGAAGACCTCGTCGGCGGCGCTCACACCCGACGAGGCGCATCAGATCGCGGCCGACCTGGGCGTCAAGCCCGAGGAAGTCTTCGAGATGGAAAAGCGGATCTCGGGCGGCGACATCGCGCTCGATCCGACGCCCGGTGACGAGGATTCCGTGTCGCCGATTGCCTACCTGTCGGACGCCGAAGACGAGCCGGCGCAGATCCTCGAGCGCGCACAGACGGCGGCCAATCGCACGGCCGGCCTGCGCTCGGCGATGGCGAAGCTCGACCCGCGCAGCCGCCGCATCATCGAGGCGCGCTGGCTTCGCGAGGACGACTCGGCGACGCTGCAGGAGCTTGCCGACGAGTACGGCGTTTCCGCCGAGCGGATCCGCCAGATCGAAAGCAAGGCACTCAAGACGATGCGCTCGGAGATGGTGACCCTCCAGTAACCGTTGTTCGGCAAACGACACAAGAACGCCGGCCTCGCGCCGGCGTTCTTGTATGCGTGGCGTAGTGAGCGACGCCTTCGCGCCACGAAGCGACGCTATAGCTCCACCTGAGTGCCGAGCTCCACGACCCGGTTCGTTGGCACCTGGAAGAACTCCGACGCCTTCGTCGCGTTCTTCGACATCGACACGAAAAGCTTCTCGCGCCAGAGCGCCATGCCCGGCGTCACCGTCGCGATCAGCGTCTCGCGCGAGACGAAGAACGACGTCTCCATCATGTCGAACGCAAAGCCGCGGCGACCGCAATCCTCGAGCAGCGCCGGAACGTCCGGGTCGTCCTTGAAGCCGTAGTTCGCGACCATGCGGAAGAAGTTGCAGCCGAGCGGCGCGATCTCGTAGCGCTCCTCGTCGGGCACGTACGGGATGTCCTGCGTCACGATCGTCAGGAACACGACGCGCTCGTGCAGCACCTTGTTGTGCTTCAGGTTGTGCAGCAGCGCATGCGGCACGCGGTTCTGCGTCGACGTGAGGAAGATCGCGGTCCCGGACACGCGGGTCGGCGGCGACGCCTCGATGCTCTGGATGAAAAGGTCGAGCGGCATCGCGTCGTCGGCGAGGCGGCGCATCAGGAGCGAGCGTCCGCGCTTCCACGTCGTGAGCAGCGTGAACACGACTGCGCCGATGAGGATCGGGAACCAGCCGCCTTCCGGGATCTTGAGCGCGTTCGACGCGAGGAACGTGAGATCGATCGAGAGCAGCGGAACGGCGATCGCGATCGCCACGACGATCGGCCAGCGCCACAGCCGCCGCATGACGACGAAGATGAGTATCGAGTCGATCAGCATCGCCATCGTCACGGCGATCCCGTAGGCGCCCGCCAGGTTGTCCGAATTGCGGAAGCCGACGACGAGTCCGACGATCGCGGCGAGCAGCATCCAGTTGATGAACGGAATGTAGATCTGGCCGATCGCACGCTCGGACGTGTGTGCGATCGTCAATCGCGGGCAGTACCCCATCTGGATTGCGGCGCGCGTAAGAGAGAAGGCCCCCGAGATCACCGCCTGCGATGCGATGATCGCCGCCGCCGTTGCGAGCAGCAGAAGCGGCACGCGTCCCCACGTCGGCGCGAGCAGGTAGAACGGATTCTGGATGGCTGCCGGATTGTCGAGCACCAGTGCCGCCTGCCCGAAGTAGTTGAGCAAAAGCGCCGGGAACACGAAGAAGAGCCACGCACGGCGTATCGGGCTGCGTCCGAAGTGGCCCATGTCGGCGTAGAGCGCCTCCGTGCCGGTGACGGCCAGCACGACGGCGCCGAACGCGACGAACGCCGTCGCCGGGTTTTGCGCGATGAAGCGGAACGCGTAGACGGGTTCGAGCGCCTCGAGCACGAGTGGCGTGCGCGCAATCTGCTGGCCACCGAGCACGGCGATCGTCACGAACCATAGCGCCATCACGGGCCCGAACACGGCGCCGAGGCCTGCCGTGCCCTTGCGCTGCACGGCGAAAAGGACCGCGAGGATCAGCACGGAGACCGGCACGATGTACGGATGCAGCGCCGGCGCGATGACGCCGAGTCCCTCGACGGCACCGAGCACGCTGATCGCCGGAGTGATCATGCCGTCGCCGTAGAACATCGCCGCTCCGAAGATGCCGAGGCCGACGAGCCACCAGCGCGCGCGCCGGCTTTCGACGCCGCGCGAGACGAGCGCCGTCAGCGCGAGGATGCCGCCTTCACCCCGGTTGTCGGCGCGCATGATCAGCATGATGTACTTGAGCGTCACGACGATCAGCAGCGCCCAGAAGATGACCGACACCACGCCCAGGATGTTGTCCGGCGAGAGCGCGAGGCCGTACGAGCCCGTGAACGCCGTGCGCAACGTGTAGAGCGGGCTCGTGCCGATGTCGCCATAGACGACGCCGACCGCGCCGAGCGCGAGCGGCAGCATGCGAGCGGGCGGATGAACGGAGGCAGCAGCCGAGCTCAAGGCAACCAGGGCTCGCGCCGCTACGAGGCGGCGCTGTCGTCGGTGCGGCGCGAGAAGCGGATGTTGAGCTGCTTGAGCTTGCGATAGAGGTGCGTGCGCTCGAGGCCGGCACGCTCGGCGACCTTGCTCATGTTGCTCTGCTCGCGGCCGAGCAGTTGCTCGAAATAGATCCGCTCGAACGCCTCGCGGGCTTCGCGCAACGGCATTTCGAAGAAGCGCGACGTAATCTCGGGCGCGACGACCTGGTTCGGCGATGCGGACTCGCCCAGCAGCCGCTTCACGTGATCGGCGGTGATCTCGCCGCGCACGACGTGCATGTTCGAAACGACGCTTTGCAGATGGTCGAGGTTCCCCGGCCAGTACGCGTTGGACAGGATGGTCAGTGCGGCCGGCGACAGCGACGCGAGCAACGGCGCCGTGCGCTCGTCGGCGTCGCCCGACGCACGCCAGAAACGCTCGATCAGGGTCGGGATGTCGTCGCGGCGCGTACGAAGCGGCGGCAGGACGACCGCCCCGGCCGTCAGCTGCGCCAGAAGTCCCGCATCGAAGCGTCCTTCGGCGGCGAGATTGGCAAGCGGCTCGGCGCTCGTCGTGACGAGGACGATGTTGTGCTTGTCGAGCTTCGGAACCAGGAACGCGAGGCCCTTCTGCTCGTTGCGCGTGTACTGTCCGATCTCGGCGCAATAGAGCACGCCTTCGTGCGCTTCCTCGGTGAGCGCGAGTGGATTGTTGGCGAGTCGCGCGCCGTTTGCCAGCGCGACGAACGGCGCACCGGGCAGCTGCAGGGCGCGCGCGGCCACGTCGTGGCCGGTTCCCGGCTCACCGGCGATCAGGACCGGGCGCCGCGCGGCGAGCAGTGCCTCGAGCGCCCGCTCGGTCTCGCGAATGGCCGGACCGCTGCCGAGCGCGGCGAGCGATACGCGGCGTGGCTCCTTCGTCGCAGCCGACTTGAATGCGCGCGCGATCGTCGACAGAAGCTTCGAGAGCCCGATCGGCTTTTCGAGGAAGTCGAAGGCTCCGATGCGCGTCGCCTCGACGGCTGTCTCGATGGTGCCGTGGCCGGACATCATGATCACCGGCATCGTGAGTAGCGAGCTTGCCGCCCACTCGCGCAGAAGCGTGACGCCGT
>DATIEN010000152.1:0-18509 GCA_035455705.1 Casimicrobiaceae bacterium
GACGTCGTCGGCTTTCTCGCCGCGGTTCACGCGGCAGTTCTCGAGCATCACCAGGTCGCCTGACGTGAGTGCCCTGTGCCAGACGCCGCCGTTCACCCAATCGCGGATCAGCATCACCTCGCGACCCATCAGCTCGCCCAAACGCGACGCGACCACGTCGAGGGAGTCGGCGGGCGTGAGCTCGCCTTCCTTGGGACGACCGAGATGCGAGGTGACCATGACGGCGGCGCCGCGGGCCAGCGCGTCGCGAATGCCCGGAATAGACGCCCGGATGCGCGTGTCGTCGGTAATGCGGCGCCGGTCGTCGCATGGGACGTTCAGGTCCGAGCGGATGAAGACGCGCTGCGAGGCGACGTCGACGTCGGACAGTCGCAGGAAATCCATCCGCGTTACCTGGCGCTCATCAGCGCCATCGCCACGTCCAGCATGCGGTTCGAGAAGCCCCACTCGTTATCGTACCAGCTGCACGCCTTCACGAGCCGGCCCGAGACCTTCGTGAGCGTCGCGTCGAACGTCGACGACGCCGGATCGTGGTTGAAGTCGATCGACACGAGCGGCTTGTCGTTGTAGCGCAGGATGCCGCCCGACAGCGGGCCCGCCTCGGATGCCTTCCTCATGATCGCGTTCACTTCGGCGACGCTCGTCTCGCGCGATGCGATGAACGAAAGGTCGACGATCGACACGTTGATCGTGGGCACGCGGATCGCGTAACCGTCGAGCTTGCCTTTCAACTCCGGCAGCACGAGGCCGAGCGCGGAGGCGGCACCGGTCTTGGTCGGGATCATGCTCATCGTCGCCGAGCGCGCGCGGCGCAGGTCCTCGTGGTAGACGTCGGTCAGCACCTGGTCGTTCGTGTACGCGTGCACCGTCGTCATCAGCCCGTTCTCGATGCCGACGCCGTCGTGGAGCGCCTTGGCGAGCGGTGCGAGGCAGTTCGTCGTGCACGACGCGTTCGAGATCACGGTGTCGGACGCCTTGAGTTTCTGGTGGTTGACGCCGTAGACGATCGTCGCGTCGACGTCCTTGCCGCCCGGCGCCGAGATGATGACCTTGCGCGCGCCGCCCGAAAGATGCGCCGACGCTTTCTCCTTCGACGTGAAGAAGCCCGTGCACTCGAGCACGACGTCGACCCCGATCGATCCCCACGGCAGCTGCGCGGGATCGCGTTGCGCGAAGACGCGGATGCGATCGCCGTCGACGATCAGCGAGTCGCCTTCGACGTCGACCTTGCCCGGGAACCTGCCGTGCGCCGTGTCGTAGCGCGTCAGATGGGCGTTCGTCTCGGGACTGCCGAGGTCGTTGATGGCGACGATCGCAAGATCGTGCTTCTTGCCGTCCTCGTAGTGCGCCCGAAGGATGTTGCGCCCGATGCGGCCGTAGCCGTTGATGGCAACCTTGATCGTCATGCCCGACTCCTTTTCGTCGTCGCGCGCGGCATCGTTTCGGCCGTCGCGCCTCGTTTCGTCAATGCACGGTGGCGTCGTCGGGCCGGCCCTCGCTTTCGCAAGCGCGGACCAGCGCGTCGATGTCGGCGAAGCCGTAACCCGCCTCGGTCAGCGGCATCCCGTCCCACTCGAACGGCTGCTCGACGAGCAGCGCCCCGCCAAGTCCCTCGTAGAACGCGCGGCCGGCCTTGTTCCCCGCGATGACCCAGACGATCAGGCCGTGCGCGCCGTTCGCCTGCTGGGCCCGCGCGACCGCATCGACCAGCTTGCGGCCGATGCCCATCCGTTGCCGATCCGCCCGCACGTAAGCCGCGGATAGTTCGGCATCGAGCGCGTAGCGCGGTTCCTCGAGCCGGTTGCCCGCGGCGAAGCCGACGAGCTCGCCGGCGTCGTCAGCCACGTACACGCTCGTCGCGTTCGGCGGCGCCGACAGCACGCGATCCCACAGCCTCGCGCTCGCGTCGACATCCATCCCATCGAGATAGGCGTCGGGAATTAGATCGCGGTACGTCGTGCGCCAGCAGTCGACGCGCACACGCGCGATGGCGGGTGCGTCGTCCTTCGTCGCTTGCCGAATCCGGATCATCGGCGCGCGCCACCCGCGATGCGGCGAACCGCATCGGCGACGTTGTCGACGGTGAAGCCAAAAAAAGCGAACAGTGCCGCGGCCGGCGCGGATTCGCCGAACCGGTCGAGGCCCACGACACCGGCGCGAGGGTCGTCGACGGCGCCGACGTACTTGCGCCAGCCATCGGTGGCGCCTGCCTCGACGGCCAGTCGCGGCACGTCGGGCGGAAGGACGGCGCGCCGGTAGGCTTCTTCCTGACGGTCGAAAGCCTCGGTGCACGGCATCGACACGACGCGAACGGCGATGCCTTCGCCGGCCAGCCGCTCGCGAGCGCCGAGCGCGAGCGGCACTTCCGAGCCGGTCGCGATAATGACGGCTCGCGCGCTGCCGCCCTCGAAATCGGCGAGCACGTAGCCGCCGCGCTCGATGGCGGCCGACGCGTTCGCGTCGCGCTTCGCGAACGCGACGTTCTGTCGCGTGAAGAGCAGCGCCGACGGCCCTGCGTGCGCGAGCGCGTGTCCCCACGCGACCGCGGTTTCGACGCTGTCGCACGGACGCCAGACGTCGAGCTGCGGAACGAGCCGCAGGCTCGCGGCATGTTCGATCGGCTGATGCGTCGGGCCGTCCTCGCCGAGCCCGATCGAATCGTGCGTGAACACGAAGATCGACTTGGCCTTCATCAGCGCCGCCATGCGCACCGCGTTGCGCATGTAATCGGAGAAAGTGAGGAAGGTGCCGACGTACGGAATGAACCCGCCGTGCAGCGCGAGGCCGTTCGCGATCGCGGCCATCGCGAATTCGCGCACGCCGTAGTTCACGTAGTTGCCCGGCTGCGACGCAGTGACCGCAACGCTGCCCGACCAGTTGGTGAACACCGAGCCGGTGAGGTCGGCCGAGCCGCCGATCATTTCCGGCAGCACCTTGGCGAACGCCTCGATTGCCTGCTGCGACGCCTTGCGGGTGGCGATCGACTCGGCCTTCGCCGCCTGCGCGTCGATCAATTTCGTCTTCGTCGCCTGGAAATCCGACGGCAGCATGCCGGCGATGCGCCGCTCGAATTCGGCGGCCAGCGTCGGCTCGTCGGCCGCATAACGGTCGAATGCCGCCTTCCATTCGCGCTCGGCGCGTTCGCCTTTCTCGCGCGCGTTCCACGCGTCGTAGATCGGCTGCGGCACCACGAACGCGTCCGAAGACCAGCCGAGCGCCCGGCGCGTCGCGGCGACTTCCTTCTCGCCGAGCGCGGCGCCGTGCGTGTCCGCGGTGCCCGCCTTCGTTGGCGCGCCCTTGCCGATGATCGTCTTGCAGCAGATCAGGCTCGGTCGCGACGTCTCGCGCTTCGCTTCGTCGATCGCGGCGCTCACGGCGTCGACATCGTGTCCGTCGACGTTTCGCACCACGTGCCACCGGTAGGCTTCGAACCGGCGCGGCGTGTCGTCGGTGAACCAGCCGGCGGTCGGCCCGTCGATCGAGATGCCGTTGTCGTCGTAGAGGACGATCAGCTTGCCCAATCCGAGTGTGCCGGCGAGCGAGCACGCCTCGTGCGAAAGACCTTCCATCAGGCAGCCGTCGCCCACGAACGCGTACGTATGGTGGTCGACGATCGCGCGGCCCGGGCGGTTGAACGTGGCGGCCAGCAGGCGCTCCGCGAGCGCCATCCCGACGGCGTTCGCAAGACCCTGGCCGAGCGGACCGGTCGTCGTCTCGACGCCGGGCGTCACGCCGACCTCCGGGTGTCCGGGCGTCTTCGAATGCAACTGCCGAAAGCGCGCGAGCTCGCTGATCGGCAGATCGTAACCGGTAAGGTGCAGAAGCGCGTATTGCAGCATCGAGCCGTGACCGTTCGACAGCACGAACCGGTCGCGATCGGGCCAGTGCGGATTCGCCGGGTTGTGGCGGAGGTGCCGCGTCCACAGCGCCACGGCGATCTCGGCCATGCCCATCGGCATGCCGGGGTGACCCGACTTCGCCTTCTCGACCGCGTCCATCGCCAGCGCGCGAATCGCGTTCGCGAGGTCGACATCGCGCACCGGCGCTTCGCGGTTGTTCAAAACATGTCCGGAATCGAGCATGACAAGCGACGGGAGGCAAGAAGACGAGGGCGCCCGAAATGCGAATGGGGCGAAGGGATTGAATGCACGCGCGGAATCACCACTATTGTGCCATAATTCGCGGTTTGCGATTTCGCGCGCCGAGGGCGCGGGAGCCGTATCGACACCTGACGACGCGACCGCAGGCAATTGCCGGCGCGTCATTGACGCAAACAGCTTGGCAACGGTTCTCTCCGGTATCCGGGAAGACGCCGCGCGTGGAGGCTAAACGCCATGTACGGAATCCATCTGCTGGGGGAGTGGTACGGATGCCCGACCAACGAACCATTGCTGACGCAAGCCGACGCATTGCGCGACGTTTGTCGCCGCGCCGTCGAGGACGCCGGGCTCACGATCGTCGGCGACCGCTTCTTCCAGTTCGAGCCGCAAGGCGTCACCGGCACGGTGCTGCTCGCGGAGTCGCACCTCGCGATCCATACGTGGCCGGAAGCGGGATTCGTGACGCTCGACGTCTACGTGTGCAACTACACGACCGACAACTCCGGCAAGGCCGAGCGCGTGTTCCGCGCGCTCGAGAGCGCGCTCAAGCCGCAGCGCAAGCGCTTCCAGGCGATCCAGCGCGGGGCGCGGGAAATCGTCGAGGATGAGCGACGCGTCGCCGCCGGGTGACCTGCGCCCCGGCATCCTGACCGAGTACATGACGGACGAGTGGGGCGTCTTCGTCCGCTCGTCCGCGAGGCTCGAGTCGTTCCGCTCGCCGTATCAGGACGTCGAGGTGCACGACAGCGCGGCGTTCGGCCGCCTGTTCCGGCTCGACGGCCATTTCATGACGTCCGAGAAGGACGAGTTCTTCTATCACGAGAACCTCGTCCACATCGCCGCGCTCGCCCATCCCGCGCCGACGCGCGCGCTCGTCGTCGGCGGCGGCGACGGCGGATCGGCGGAGGAACTCCTGAAACACCCGTCGATCACGTCGGTCACGATCGCCGAGATCGACGGCTCCGTCGTCGACATCGCGCGTCGGCACTTCGGTGCGGTGCACCGCGGCGCGCTCGACGATCCGCGCGTCACGTTGCGCATCGAGGACGGCTTTCGCTTCGTGCAGAACGCGCACGAGCAGTACGACCTGATCGTGCTCGACCTGACCGATCCGGGCGGACCGTCGACCGCGTTGTATACGGCCGACTTCTACGAAGCTTGTGCCGCGCGGCTCGCGCCACAGGGCGCGATGACGATGCACATCGCGAGCCCTGTCGCCCACGGCGACCGTATCCGCGAAGCGCTGGCAGGGTTGCGCGTCGCATTCGGGATCGTCACGCCGTATCTCACGTCGGTGCCGCTCTACGGCGGGTTGTGGATGATGGCGTGCTGCGCGCAGACGCTCGATCCACGTGCCCACGACGCGGCGGCGATCGACGCGCGCATCGCCGAGCGGGGGCTTCGCGCGCTGCAGTACATCAACGGCGAGACGTACCGGGCGGCGCTCGCGCTGCCCAACTTCGTGCGCGCACAAGTCGGCTGACAACGAAAACGCCGCGGCGTAGGCCGGAAGCCGACGCAATTCACCGATTTCGTCGCCTCGACACCGGGGGGTCGCTCGCGCATCATCGGAGCGTGATTTCAGGGGCCCGAGGGTGGGGAGCGCCACGTCTTGAACGTTCGCCTTCCGGGCCGCATCTTGGTTTATGACAAGGGCCGCTTCACGCGCGCCTTCCCGATCGAGGTGAACGACGTCATGACGCCCAAACTGTCCGACACGATGCACGATGCCGACTTCGTCGTCATCGACGGCATCGTCTTCGAGACCTCGTACGTGCGGATTCCGGATGAGTTCACCGTGGCCGACGACGTGGTGCTCGAAGCCATTCACGGCGATACCGAACTCGCCTTCACGCAAGCCGATTTCGAAGACGCCGAGCACGTCGCCGACGGCTTCTATCGGCTTTCCGACGGGCACCTCGTCCGCTTTCTGTCGAGCGCCACCGTCCACTGACGCTCGTCACGACGTCCTCCTCGAGCGAATCGAGCCGGACGTCGCCTCGCCTACCCCTCCTCGTCGAGCGCACGCGCCGCGAAGCTCCCCGCACGGCGGGTTGGCGCGCGCGCGTTTACAATCACCCATTTCCCACCGCTCGTCGACGCGAGGACGTACCGATGGACACCAATCGCAGGCAGGCGATGAAGGCGGGCGGCGCGCTTTCGCTCGCAACGCTGATTGCCGCCGCCGGCTGGGCCCTCCCCGCGGAAGCGGCCGCGGGCGACGCGTGGAACAAGAGCGCGTTCGACACCCATTCGCTCGACGAGACGCTGAAGGCGCTCGGCGGAGCCGGGCCGCTCCCGAGCAACGACATCGCCTTCTTCTCGACGCCCGACATCGCCGAAAACGGTGCGGTCGTGCCGGTCGGCATCACGAGCAAGATCGCGCAGACCGAAGCGATCGCCATCCTGATAGAGAAGAACCCGAACATGCTCGCGGCGGTTTTCGACATACCGGCCGGGACCGAGGCGTCGCTGTCGACGCGCATCAAGATGGCGCAGACCTCGAACGTCTACGCGCTGGTCAAGGCCAACGGCAAGTACTACGTGACGTCGAAGGAGATCAAGGTCACGCTCGGCGGTTGCGGCGGCTGACGGCGGGAAGGAGGGAACGATGGCAGATCCGATGAAGATCCGCGCCAATCTCGTCGGCGACGCGACCGAGGTCAAGGTGCTGATGAGCCACGAGATGGAAACCGGTCAGCGCAAGGATGCGCAGGGCGGCGTGATAGCGGCGTGGTTCATCCAGAAGGTGACCGTGCTGCACGACGACAAGGTGGTGCTCTCCGCGCAATGGGGACCCGCCGTGTCGAAGAACCCGTTCGTGTCGTTCCGCTTCAAGGGCGGCGCGAAGGGCGACAAGGTGAAGATCACCTGGGTCGACAACCGCATCGACACGCGCACCGACGAAGCATCGATCGCGTAGGGGAAGGCGGCATGGCAAACACGATGCGATCGGTCGCCGCAGCGAGCGCCGTGATCGTCGGGCTCGCAGGCGGCACCGCGCTCGCGCAATCGACGGCCGACGAGATCGCGAAATACCGTGAGGCGCTGCAGGACGGCAACCCGGCGGAGCTGTGGGAAGCCCGCGGCGAGGAGATGTGGAAAACGCCACGCGGCCCGGCCAGGGTCTCGTTCGAGCGCTGCGATCTGGGGCTCGGGCCCGGCGTGGTGAAGGGCGCCTATGCGCAGTTGCCCCGCTACTTTTCCGACGCGAACCGCGTGATGGACCTCGAGACGCGCCTCGTGTGGTGCATGGTTCACCAGCAGGACATCTCCGAGGCGGACGCGACGAAGACGGTATTCGGCAATGGCAGCGTGAAGCGGTCGGATCTCGAGGCGCTCGCTGCGTACGTGACGTCGCAATCGCAGGGCGTCGCGATGAACGTGCCCGTCGACGAGCCCCACGTGCGCGACATGTACCGGCTCGGCGAGAAGATGTTCTACTATCGTGGCGGCACGCACGACTTCGCGTGCGCGACGTGCCACGGCGACGACGGCAAGCGCATACGCCTGCAGGATCTGCCGAACCTGACGAAGCAGGAAGGTGCGCAGAAGGCGTATACGACATGGCCGGCCTACCGGGTGTCGCAGGGCGAATTGCGCACGTTCCAGTGGCGCCTCAACGACTGCTTCCGCCAGCAGCGCTTCCCGGAACTCGAGTTCGGATCCGATGCGTCGATCGCGCTGACCGCATACCTCGCCGGACGCGCGAACGGGGCCGCCTACGAAGGTCCCGCGATCAAGCGCTGAAGGAGATGGCCCTGCATGCGTGACCTGTTCAGGGCGCGGAACGCCGCGATCGCCGGCGTCGCCGCGGCAATCCTTTTCGGCTGTGCCGGCGCGCCTGCCGACCCGGACGTCAGCGACCGCGCGGCGGCGATGATGAAGGCGTCGTTCAAGGCGCGCGGACAGGCGACGCTCGCGCGCCTCGACCAGGACGAGACGCAGCGGCTTTGCAGCGAATACGCCGGCCAGCCGTTGCCGCCCGCCGTCGCGAAGCGCGTCGAACAGGAGAACCTCGCGACGATCCGGTATCCGGCCGACGGGAACCTGGTGGGCGACTGGAAGAGCGGCGAGAAGATCGCGCAAAGCGGGCAGGGCTTCCAGTACTCCGACGATCCGAAGGCGCCGGCGGGCGCGAACTGCTACGCGTGTCATCAGCTTTCACCGAAGGAGCTTTCGTACGGAACCATCGGGCCGTCGCTCTATCGGTTCGGAAAACTGCGCGGCTATACCGACGAGACCCGCCGCTACGCCTGGCAGAAGATCTACAACGCCGAGGCGTTCGCCGCGTGCTCGAACATGCCGCGTTTCGGTTATCACCGGATCCTGACCGAGCAGCAGATCCGCGACGTCGTCGCGCTGCTCGTCGACCCGGCCTCGCCCGTCAACCAGTGAGGGCCGTGGGGCTGCCGCCTCGCATTCGCTCGACTTCCCGTTGGCTCGCGCGACGCGAACATCGCAACGAGGAGATCGGTTGAGGAGGCGCGAGTTCCTGCAGGCGCTCGCCGCCTGCGCGGCCGCCGGATTGCCGCTCGACGCGGCGCGCGCCGCAGAACGCGACGACGGACGCTTCTACGACGCACTGAAGCCGTTCGGCAACGTCGCGCTGCTGCACGTCACCGACTGTCACGCCCAGTTGCGGCCGACGTATTTCCGCGAGCCGAGCGTCAACCTGGGCGTCGGTGCCGCGCGCGGCAAGCCGCCGCACGTCGTCGGTGATGCGCTCCTCGCGCATTACGACATCGCGCGCGGCACGCGCGAGGCGCACGCGTTCACGTATCTCGATTTCGCCCACGCGGCGCGAACGTTCGGCGCCATGGGCGGGTTTCCGCAACTCGCGACGCTCGTCAAGCGCTTGCGCGCCGAACGTCCCGGCGCACTGCTGTGCGACGGCGGCGACACCTGGCAGGGGTCGGGCACCGCGTTGTGGACGAAGGGGCAGGACATGGTCGACGCGGGGAAGCTTCTCGGCGTCGACGTGATGACCGGGCACTGGGAATTCACCTATGGCGCGGCGCGCGTCAAGGAGATCGTCGACCGAGACCTCGCCGGCCGCGTCGATTTCGTCGCCCAGAACGTGCGCACGGCCGACTTCGGCGATCCGGTGTTCGCGCCGTATGTGCTGCGCGAGGTCAACGGCGTGCCCGTTGCGATCGTCGGGCAGGCATTTCCCTATACGCCGATCGCCAACCCGCGCTACTTCGTCTCCGACTGGACGTTCGGGATTCAGGAAGAGAGCCTGCAGAAGGTCGTCGACGAGGCGCGCGCGAAAGGCGCGAAGGTCGTGGTGCTGCTGTCGCACAACGGCATGGACGTCGACCTCAAGCTCGCGACGCGCGTCAGCGGAATCGACGCGATCCTCGGCGGACACACGCACGACGCCGTTCCGCAACCGGTGCGCGTCGCCAACCGCGCCGGCGCGACGCTGGTGACCAACGCCGGTTGCAACGGCAAGTTCGTGGGACTGCTCGAGTTCGACGTTCGAAATGGCAGCATCGCCGATTTTCGTTATCGCCTGCTGCCGGTATTCGCCAATCTGCTCCCGCCCGATCGCGAAATGGACGCGCTGGTGACGAAACTTCGCGCGCCATACGAGGCGAAGCTCTCCGAAAAGCTCGCCGTCACCGAGGATCTGCTGTATCGGCGCGGCAACTTCAACGGCACGCTCGACCAGTTGCTGCTCGATGCGCTGATGGCGGAGAAAAACGCCGAGATCGCGTTCTCGCCCGGCTTCCGCTTCGGTCCGTCGCTGCTGCCCGGCGATGCCATCCGCTTCGAGGACCTGCTGTCCCACACCGCGATCACGTATCCCTACGTGACGGTGGCGTCGATGAGCGGCGAGACGATCAAGACGATCCTCGAGGACGTCGCGGACAATCTGTTCAACCCCGACCCGTACTACCAGCAGGGCGGCGACATGGTGCGCGTCGGTGGCTTGCGGTACGCGATCGATCCGTATGCGGCGATCGGCCGTCGCATCACGCGGATGGCGCTCGACGGCAAACCGATCGAGGCGTCGCGTCGCTACACGGTCGCGGGCTGGGCGCCGGTTTCCGAAGAATCGAGAGCCGCGGGCGGCGAGCCCGTGTGGGACGTCGTAGCCCGGTTCCTGCGCGCGCAGAAGACGATCGCGGCGCGCGTGCTCGACCCGCCTGAGCTCGAAGGCGTCGGGACGGATCCCGGGCTCGCCTGATCCACTCCAGGTCGCCGGAACGCGAAGGCGACGCCTCGCGCGATCAGCGCACCGTCACTCGAGCGAAGCGGCGCTTGCCCGCCTGGACGACGACGGTCGTTCCGGAAGCGATCGTTCGCGCCTTGTCGGCGACGACGTCGCCGTCGACCTTCAATCCGCGTTGCGCGATGAGTCGCAGCGCTTCGGACGTCGAATCCACGATGCCGGCCTGCTTGGCGAGTTGCGCGATCGGCATGCCCGCGCCGTTGGCGTGCAGCGTCACCTCCGGCATGCTGTCGGGCATCGCGCCGGCGCGAAAGCGCGCGTCGAAGTCGGCCTGTGCGGCGTCGGCTGCATTCTCCGAATGGAAACGCGCGACGATCTCGTGCGCGAGCATCGCCTTCGCGTCGCGCGGGTTGCGTCCTTCGTCGCAGGCGCGGCGCAGCGCCTCGATCTCGCTTTCGGGCCGAAAGGACAGCAGCGCGTAGTAGCGCCACATGAGCGGATCGGAAATCGACATCAGCTTGCCGTACATCGTCGACGCCGGCTCGGTGATGCCGACGTAGTTGTCGAGCGACTTCGACATCTTGTTGACGCCGTCGAGGCCCTCGAGCAGCGGCAACGTCAGGATGATCTGCGGCTCCTGGCCGTAATGGCGCTGCAGCTCGCGGCCGACCAGCAGGTTGAATTTCTGGTCGGTCCCTCCGAGCTCGACGTCGGTTCGAAGCGCCACGGAATCGTAGCCTTGCGCGAGCGGATACAGGAACTCATGGATCGCGATCGGCTGCCCGGCTTCGTAACGCTTCGCGAAATCGTCGCGCTCCAGCATCCGCGCGACCGTGTACCTGGCGGCGAGCCGGATCATGCCGTCGGCGCCAAGCGCCGACAGCCATTTCGAGTTGAAGGCGACCTCGGTCTTCCCTCGGTCGAGGATCAGGAACGCCTGATCCGTGTAGGTCTTCGCATTGGCGGCGATCTCCTCCGCGGAAAGCGGCGGCCGCGTCACGTTGCGCCCCGTCGGATCGCCGATCAGCGACGTGAAGTCGCCGACGAGGAACACGACGTGATGGCCGAGATCCTGCAACTGCCGCAGCTTGTTGAACTGGACGGTGTGCCCGAGATGCAGGTCGGGCCGCGTCGGGTCGAACCCTTCCTTGACGTTGAGCGGCCCGCCTCGCGCGAGCTTGGCCCGCAATTCGCTTTCGACCAGCAGTTCATCGGCGCCGCGGCGAAAGACCGCGATCTGCTCGTCGATGTCCGAGGCCATTGTCTGTAGGATTCGTGCCGATTCGGCTGTAGATTTTTTCGCCGGAAGCTTGCTACAATCGCCCCGCTCGGGCGCCGGGTTCCGGTCGCGCGAATCTGCGAGAACAAGAGCTATCGACCGACCGTTGCGCGCGCACGAACTCCGCATTCTATCGCAGCCGATCCGCGTCGCATGGCGCGCAATCGCGCATTGCATCTCGCCCGGCCAGGCCCTCGCGATCGCCGTCCTCGGCTTGGCGGGCGTCGCGGCCTTCGGCATCACGCCGGACACCACGCTCGATGCACCGCAGGTGCGCACGATCTCGCGCACGCTGCCGCTGCCGACCGTCGCCGTCGACGAGCCGGCCGATGACCGCTACTGGCGCGAGGAGCGCGTGGAGCGCGGCGATACGATCGGCAGCCTGCTCGCGCGCGCGTCGGTCGTCGACCCCGACGCGCTCGGGTTCCTGCGCAGCGACGCGAACGCGCGTGCCCTCTATCAGCTCAAGCCCGGCCGTTCGCTGCAGGTTGCGACGGACGACGACGGCCGTCTGCAGGGGTTGCGCTTCCTCGCGGACAGTGGCGAGTTGCTGACGATCTCGCGAGCGGCGACGGGTTTCGTCGCGGCTCGCACGGCGCCGCCCGACGACACGCGGCTTACGCTTCGTGCCGGCGAAATCGAGACGACGCTCTTCGCGGCGGCCGACGCCGCCGACCTTCCCGATCCGATCACCATTTCGCTTGCCGACATCTTCGGCGGCCAGATCGACTTCTATCACGATCTGCGGCGCGGCGACCGCTTCGCGGTCCTCTACGAGACCCGCTACGTCGACGGCGAGCCCGTCGGCACGGGCCGCGTCGTGGCCGCCGAGTTCGCAAGCGGCGGCAGAACGCTTCGCGCATTCCTGTGGCGCTCGCCGGACGGCACCGAAAGCTATTACAACGAGGACGGCCGCAACTCGCGCAACGCGTTCCTGCGTTCGCCGATGGAGTTCTCGCGCGTCACGTCGGGCTTCACGCTCGCGCGGCTCGACCCAGTGCTGCACACGATGCGCGCGCACCGGGGCATCGACTTCGCGGCGCCGGTCGGCACGCCGGTGCGTGCGACGGCCGACGGCGTCGTGACGTTCGTCGGCCAGCAGACGGGCTACGGGAACGTGATCATGGTGAAGCACGACGGCCGTTACGCGACCGTCTACGCGCACCTGTCGCGCTTCTCGGTGGACGCCAGGGAGGGCACGCGCGTACGCCAGGGCCAGACGATCGGCTTCGTCGGCCAGAGCGGATGGGCCACCGGTCCGCATCTGCATTACGAACTCCGCGTCGACAACGAACCTCGCGACCCGCTGACGGTCGCACTGCCGATGGCGACGCCGATCACCGACGAGCAGCGTCCCGCATTCGCCTCGGCCATCGCGCCGCTCGCGGGCGAGCTCGCGGTCGTTCGCGAACTGCCCGTCAAGCACCTCGTCGCCGCGAATTGATTCCGATCCAACGCGCTCGCCGCGGTTTGGCGAAGCGTGGTCAGTCGCCTTTGCCCTCGGGATGCCGCGCGAACTCTATGCCGGCGTGATGTCGGGAACCAGCCTCGACGGCGTCGACGCCGTGGTGGCGGATTTCGCGGTGAAGGGCAAGGCTTGCGAGACGCTCGGTGCGGCGCACATCGCATTTCCGTCGCTGCTGCGCGACGAGCTGCTCGCGCTGCAGCAGCCCGGCAACAACGAGCTCGCGCGCGCCGGCGCCGCGGCGAACATTCTGGCCGAGATGTACGCCGAGGCGATCGCGAGGGCGCTCGCCGAGGCGAAGCTCACCACCGACGACGTCGTCGCCGCCGGCGTCCACGGCCAGACGCTGCGACACCGCCCCGATCGGGGCTTCACGGTCCAGCTCAACAATCCCGCACGCGTTGCCGAGAAGGCCGACATGCAGATCGTCGCCGACTTCAGGAGCCGCGACGTCGCCGCGGGCGGTCAGGGCGCGCCGCTCGTGCCGGCGTTCCATGCGGCGCTCTTCGGCCGCCATGATCGCCACCGGGTGATCGTCAACATCGGCGGCATCGCGAACATCACCGATCTCGCGCCGGACGGCAGCGTGCACGGCTTCGATACCGGCCCCGGCAACGTGCTATCCGACCTTTGGTGCGCACGCAACCGCGGCACGACGTACGACGCGCAGGGCGCCTGGGCCGCGGAAGGGAAGGCGAATGCCGCGCTCCTCGCGGCGCTCCTCGCCGATCCGTTCTTCAGCGCCCCGCCGCCCAAGAGCACCCACCGCGACACGTTCAACCTGCAGTGGCTCGAGGAGCGCCTCGCCGCCGCAGCGGTCGACGACTCCGCCGAAAACATCCAGGCGACGCTCGTCGCGCTGACCGCGCGCACGATCGGCGACGCCATTCGCGCGTACGCGCCGACGGCCGACGAGGTGCTCGCGTGCGGCGGGGGGGCGAACAACGTGACGTTGATGAGACGCCTGGCCGACGAAGTCGGGCCGCGCCCGCTGCGCACGACCGCCGACGAAGGGGTGCCGGTCGAGCAGGTCGAGCCGCTCGCCTTCGCGTGGCTCGCGCGCGAGGCGATCGCGCGGCGCCCGGCGAACCTGCCGGAGGTGACGGGCGCCAAGGGGAGGCGCGTGCTGGGAGCCGTCTATCCGCGCTGACGCGAGGATCGCAAAGGCGCGAAAGGCTTCCCTGATAACAGGCCAACAAAAAAGGGGCGGGCGCCCCTTATTGGGTCGGCTTTCGCCGAGGTTACGCCGAGAAGCTCGAGCCGCACCCGCAGGTCGACGTCGCGTTCGGATTCTTGATCACGAACTGCGCGCCCTCGAGGCCTTCCTGGTAATCGATCTCGGCGCCGACGAGGTATTGGTAGCTCATCGGGTCGATGAGCAGCGTGACGCCGCCCTTGTCCATCGCCGTGTCGTCTTCGTTGACGACTTCGTCGAAGGTGAACCCGTACTGGAATCCGGAGCAGCCGCCGCCGGAGACGAACACGCGAAGCTTGAGGTCGGGGTTGCCTTCCTCGTCGATCAGCGCCTTCACCTTCGCGGCCGCTGCATCGGTGAACACCAGCGGCGCCGGCATCTCGTTCATTGCATTCATCGTCTCGCTCCGTCGTGATCTCTGCCTGCCATTATCCGGCGCGCCTGCGCTATCGTCAAAAGCGCAATAAACGGCGCGGCGAGCGGCAACTTCTTGAAAATGGAGGTCGCCGGCCGCCGAATCAACTGCCGTTCAGGGCATCACCGGCGCTGCGGCGAGGCCGGTCGCCTCCGGCAGCCCGAACATCAGGTTCATGTTCTGGATCGCCTGCCCGGCCGCCCCTTTCACGAGATTGTCGAGCACGGCAATGACCAGCGCCAGGTCCGAATCGGGCGGGCGATGCACGGCGAGGCGCAGCACGTTCGACGCGCGGACGCTGCGCGTATCGGGCAGCGATCCCGCCGGCATCACGTCGACGAACGCTTCGCCGGCGAAGCGCTTCTCGTAAACCGCCTGCAGGTCGGTGTCCGGATTGCGCAGCGGCGCGTAGAGCGTGGCCAGGATACCGCGGATGATCGGCGTCAGATGCGGCGTGAACGTAAGGCGCACCGGCTCGCGGCTGGCGCGATTGAGACCCTGGACGATCTCGGGCAGGTGCCGATGCCCGGCCACGCCGTACGCCGCGAAGTTGTCCGACGCCTCCGAGAACGAGAGCGATAGCTCCGCCTTTCGTCCGGCTCCCGACACGCCGGACTTGCAGTCGGCGATCAGGTAGCGCGTATCCACGAGGCCGGCTTCGAGCAGCGGCAGGAAGCCGAGTTGCACGCTCGTCGGATAGCAGCCGGGATTGGCGACGATGCGTGCGCTGCGAATCGCATCGCGGTTGATCTCGGGGATGCCGTAAACCGCTTCCTCGAGAAGCTCGGGGCACGCGTGCGGCATCTTGTACCAGCGCTCGAACGTCGCGGGGTCGGCGAGGCGGAAGTCGGCCGCGAGATCGATGATGCGCACGCCCGCCGCGACGAGCTCGCGCGCCTGCGACATCGCGACGCCGTGCGGCGTCGCGAAGAACACGACGTTGCACTCCGCAAGCCCTGCATCCTGTGGTTCGCAGAACGCGAGGTCGTAATGGCCGCGCAGGCTCGGGAACATCTGCGCGACGCGCGTTCCCGCGTCCTTGCGTGACGTGATCGCGCGAACCTCGGCGTGCGGATGCGCAGCCAGCAGTCGCAGAAGTTCGACGCCGGTGTAGCCGGTGCCGCCCACGATGCCGATCGTGATCATCGGTCGATTCTAGCAGGCGGGGTGGCCGCGAAGAGAAAGGGCCGCTCGCGCGGCCCTTTGTCGTCAGCGCTTCGAGAACTGCTTGCGCCGGCGCGCCTTGTGCAGGCCCACCTTCTTGCGCTCGACCTCGCGCGCGTCGCGCGTCACGAGACCCGCCTTCGAAAGCGCGGACTTGAGCTCCGCATCGTACTCGATCAGCGCGCGCGTGATGCCGTGACGGACGGCGCCCGCCTGGCCGGACTCGCCGCCACCGATCACGTTCACCATGATGTCGAACGTGCTCTGGTGATTCGTGAGCACGAGCGGCTGGCGCACGACCATGCGGCCCGTCTCGCGCGTGAAGAACTCGTCCACCGGCTTGTCGTTGACGGTGATCTTGCCGTCGCCGCGCTTCATGAACACGCGCGCGACCGACGTCTTCCGCCGCCCCGTACCGTAATGATAGTTACCAATCATATGTAAAGTGTCCGCCGCTGCGCGGCGGACTTCCAACCCTTATATGTCGAGCGCTTGCGGTTGTTGCGCCGTATGCGGGTGCGCCGGGCCCGCGTAGCACTTGAGCTTCTTGATCATCGCGTAGCCGAGCGGTCCCTTCGGCAGCATGCCCTTGACGGCCTTCTCGAGCACGCGGCCCGGAAAGCGCTGCTGCATCTTGCCGAACGTCGTCGTCGTGATGCCGCCCGGGTAGCCGCTATGCCGGTGATAGAGCTTGGTATCCACCTTGGTGCCGGTCACCCTGATCTTGTCGACGTTGGTGACGACGATGAAATCGCCGGTGTCGATGTGCGGCGTGTAGATCGCCTTGTGCTTGCCGCGAAGGCGCGCGGCGATCCCGGTCGCGAGGCGGCCGAGCACCTTGTCCGTCGCGTCGACGACAAACCAGGCGTGCGTCACGTCGCGCGGGCGGGCCGAATAGGTCTTCATGTCGGGGATTCCGTACGGGGTCGCGACCCTCGTTCGGGCGCGACTGCAAAGTCGATGATTTTACTATGCCGTCTCGTAGCCGGTCAACGGGACGTTCGGTCCTGCAGGGGTGGCGAGGCCGAGCATGCCGGCGCATCGAGCGCCACCTCGTCCTTTTGACGGGGCAAATCCTACGCACCGATATGGTGCGGTGCGTCATGTGTCCCGGGCGGGAGGAAAAAAAGCGCGGTCCGTCGGGACCGCGCCAAGTATTCCACCATAGGAGGAGAATGGAGGAATGTCGTCGCAAGCGCCGAAGGAGGAGGACGGCAACCCGCGACAGCGTAAGCATTCCATATTGCGCTGCACAATGCAAGTGGCATAGTGCGCCAGGGGACGAAGGGCGGGGTTTTAACGATCGACGGCGGGCGTCGACGCAACAGTGAGGGAGCGATTGAAGGCACGGGTCAAATGGGTCGAGCAGGTGGCGTTCACCGTCGAAAGCGGCAGCGGCCACGCGCTCGTCGTCGACGGCGCTCCCGAAGCGGGCGGCCGCAACGTCGGCATGCGGCCGATGGAACTGATGCTCGCGGGCGCCGCTGCCTGCACGGCGTTCGACGTGGTCTGGATCCTGAAGCGTGCGCGGCAGCCCATTGCCGACTGCGTCGTCGAGGCCGACGCCGAGCGCGCTCAACAGGAGCCCAAGGTCTTCACCCGGATCCACCTCGCCTATGTCGTGGCGGGGCGCGGGCTCGACGCGAGGCAGGTCGAGCGCGCGGTGAAGCTTTCCAAGGAGAAGTACTGCTCGGCGACGATCATGCTCGCCAGCAGCGCCGAGATCACCTACGAGGTGAAGGTGCTCGACGCCGACAGGATCGACTGACAAAGGCGAGGGGCGCCGGCTCGCATCCGGTGACGCAGCCGACGCTTGCGCGGTCCTTCAGCGCGGGTCGCGCAGCAACCGGATCAAGCTCGACGTGTCCCATCGCCCGCCGCCGCGCGATTGAACGCGGGCGTAGAACTGGTCGACGAGGGCTGTAACGGGCAGGGCGGCGCCATTGGCGCGGGCAGCGGCGAGGCAGATGCCGAGGTCCTTGCGCATCCAGTCGACGGCGAAGCCGAAGTCGAACTTGTCGTCGACCATCGTCCTGCCGCGATTCTCCATCTGCCACGACTGCGCGGCACCTTTGCTGATGACGTCGAGCACGAGGTTCGGATCGAGGCCCGCGCGCTGCGCGAAGTTGATGCCTTCGGACAGCGCCTGCACGAGGCCCGCGATGCAGATCTGATTCACCATCTTCGTGAGCTGTCCAGCGCCCGTCGGTCCCATCAGCGTGACCGCGCGCCCGTAGAGCGCGAGCACCGACTCCGCCTTCGCGAACACGTGCTGCTCGCCCCCGACCATGATCGTGAGCTTGCCGTTCTCGGCACCCGCCTGGCCCCCGGAAACGGGCGCGTCGAGGAAAGCGACGTTCCGCGGCTTCGCCGCCGCGGCGACCTCCCGCGCAACTTCCGCGGACGCGGTCGTGTGATCGACGAGGATCGCGTCGGCCTTCATCCCCGACAGCGCGTCCTTCGCGACCGCGCGAACGTCGTTGTCGTTCCCGACGCACATCAGCACGATGTCGCAGTCGCGGGCAGCATCCGCGGGCGACGGCGCCGCTCGCCCGCCGTGTTGTTGCGTCCATTGCGCGGCCTTCGTCGAGCTGCGGTTGTACACGGTGACGTCGTGCCCGGCCTTGGCGAGATGGCCGGCCATCGGATATCCCATCACGCCGAGGCCGAGGAATGCGAGTTTGCGTTTCATGTCGAGCTCCCGAGTTCC
>DATIEN010000153.1:0-21612 GCA_035455705.1 Casimicrobiaceae bacterium
GGCGCTTACCGTGTTGCGCAACGACGGGGCCAAGGCGCTGGCCCGGCGCGTCGCGGGCAAGCTGCGCGCGCGTCCGCCGTTCGTCCCGAAGCGAACGACCTGGCGTTTGGAGCCGCACATCGCGCCGCTTGCGATCGCGACGTCGCCATCGCCTCGCGCATCGATCGTGATTCCCGCTTACGGCGAGCCGCTGCTCACGTTCAGCTGCCTTGCGAGCATCGCGCGGCACACCGAGGGCGCGTTCGAGGTGATCGTCGTCGACGACGCCTCACCCGAGCCGCTGGCGGCCGCGCTCGCGGGCGTCGCCGGCGTGCGCTTCGAGCGCAACGATGCCAACCTGGGCTTCGTCGGCACGTGCAATCGCGGCGCCGCCCTCGCGCGCGGCGACGTCGTCGTCTTCTTGAACAACGACACCCTCGTGACCGCCGGCTGGCTCGATGCGCTGCTACGCGTGCTCGACGAGCATCCGGACGCGGGTCTCGTCGGTGCGCGCCTCGTCTATCCCGATGGCCGCTTGCAGGAAGCGGGGGGCATCGTCTGGCGCGACGGCAGCGCCTGGAACTTCGGGCGTGACGACGACCCGGAACGGCCGGAGTACGGATACCTGCGCGAGGCGGACTACTGTTCGGGCGCCTGCCTCGCGATCCCGCGCGCGCTGTTCGAATCGCTCGGCGGCTTCGATTCCCGCTATGCGCCGGCGTATTACGAGGACGTCGACCTTGCGTTCGCGGTGCGCGCGGCCGGGCGCAAGGTCTTCTACCAGCCGGCCGCCACGGTCGTGCACTTCGAAGGGCGCACGTCGGGCACCGACGTGACGCACGGTGTCAAGCGGCACCAGACGATCAACCAGTCGGCGTTCGCGGCGAAATGGGCGCACGCGCTCGGCGCGCACGCGCCGAACGGAACGGACGTCGACCGCGAGCGCGACCGGTGGGCGACGAAGCGCATGCTCGTGATCGACGCGCGAATGGTCACCCCCGACCAGGACGCGGGCTCGGTGCGCATGCAGGCGATGCTCGAGATCGCAACGGCGCTGCGCTGCAAGGTCACGTTTGCCGCCGACAACCTGGAGCACCGGGAGCCGTACGTGAGCGCATTGACGCAGCGCGGCATCGAGGTGCTGTTCGCGCCGTACGTGCGCTCGATCGCCGAGCTGCTGGTGACGCGCGGCCGGCGGTACGACGTGATCATGCTGTCCCGTCACTACATCGCGGCACGCCATATCGACACCGTACGCAAGGCCGCGCCCGGTGCGCTGATCGTGTTCGACACCGTCGACCTGCACTTCCTGCGTGAGGAACGGCTTGCCGCGCTGGAAGGCGGACGCCTCGCCGGGCTTTCGGCACGCTCGAAGCGCGACGAGGAGCTCGCGCTGATCGCGAAGGCGGACGTCACGCTCGTCGTATCCGACGTGGAGCGCGCGCTGCTGCGCGAGCTCGCGCCGGCGTCGCGCGTGATGCTGCTGTCGACGATTCACGAGCCCGCCGCGCAGGTTGCGTCGTGGGAGCGGCGCCGCGGCATCGTGTTCGTCGGCGGCTTCGAGCATCCGCCCAACGTCGACGCGATGCGCTGGTACGCGCGCGAGATCGTGCCGCACTTGCGCCGGCTCCTGCCCGCTGTCACGACGTACGTGATCGGCAGCCGCGTGACGGCGTCGATCGAGGCGCTCGCGAGCGACGAGATGAAGATCCTGGGCTACGTACCCGACATCGCGCCGTACCTCGACGGCTGCCGCGTCTCGATCTCGCCGTTGCGCTACGGGGCGGGCGTGAAGGGCAAGATCAACACCGCGATGAGCCACGGCTTGCCGGTCGTCGCGACGACGCCGTCGATCGAAGGGATGCATCTTGCCGACGGCGTCGACGTGCTCGTCGCCGACGCGTCCGACGCGTTCGCGGCGGCCGTCGCGCGTCTGCACGAGGATCGCGCGCTGTGGGAGCGGCTGTCGGCGGGGGGACTCGACAACGTCGCGCGGCACTTCTCGCGCGACGTCGCGCGCGACGCGCTCAGCGCGCTGCTTGCGCTTTCGAAATGAAAAGCAGGTCGAATACCGGATGGCCGCGCGCCACCCCGCGCTGCTCGAACTTCGTCGGCGGGCGCCAGGCCGGCCGAGGCGCGTATCCGGCGGCCGTGTTCGCGAGCAGCGGCTCGGCGCCGAGCGTCGCGAGGATCTCCGCCGCGTAATCGGCCCAGTCGGTCGCGACGTGCAGGTAACCGCCGGGCGCGAGCGCGAGCGCAAGCGTGTGGACGAACGGCGGCTTCAGGAGCCGCCGCTTGTGGTGCCGCTTCTTCGGCCACGGATCGGGGAAGTAGACGTGGATGCCCGCGAGCGACGCCGGCGGGATCATGCGCGTGACGACGTCGACGGCGTCGTGGCGCATCACGCGCACGTTGGCGAGTTGCTGTGATTCGATGCGCCGCAGGAGCGCGCCGACGCCGGGCCCGTGCACGTCGATCGCGAGGAAATCGACGTCCGGCCGGGCGGCCGCGATGGCCGCCGTCGTCTCCCCCATCCCGAAGCCGATCTCGAGCACGACGGGTGCGGCGCGGCCGAAGAGCGCGCCGAATGCAAGCGGCGTCGACGCCGCGACGCCATAGCGGGGATAGAGCTCGTCGCAGGCGCGCCGCTGCGCCGGCGACATCCGGCCCTGCCGCAATACGAAGCTTCGGATCCGGCGCTGCGGTGTAACCGCGTCGCTCTCGGCCGTCGCGCTGCCCGTGGTTGCCGACGCCGCCTCGGGGCCGGCATCGCGCGTCATCGCGCGCGCATCCAGCTCGGGTCGTCGAGGCGCCGCTCGGCGCTGCGCGTGGCCGCGTCGTTTCCGACGGCGTACTCGAGCGCGATCGCGTTCGTGCCGCGCCACGCGACCGTCACGTCGGTCCAGTCCGCGGGCGGCTTCCACGACGCCTCCTTGTGCGCGCCGTCGCGGTCGATGCGCCAGACGGCAACCTCGTTGTCGCAACCTTGCGCACAGACGTCGGCCGTCGCGAAATGACGCCGGTCCGGCGAGAGAACCGGCTCCGCCGGCAGCCGGTATTCGCCGCCACCGCGGCGCGCGAGCAGCAGGAATCCCGTGCGCTCGCCGCGCGTCGTGAAGAGCACGACCGTGTCGAGGTCGGCGTAGTAATCCCAGACCGCGTAGCTCGTGCCGCCGCCGAGCGCGCTGTCGGTGTCCCGGAACACCGAGAGCCCGTACGGCACCAGTTGCACGCGCAATTCGCCGCCGTCGCGCTCGACGAAGCGCGACACCGCGCGCATTTGCCTGGCCTCGACGAGGCGTCCGCACTGTGCCGGGTCCTCGGCGTCGCCGCAAAGCGCCATGAGATCCGCGCGCGAGATGGGCGCGGCGTGCGCGAGCAGCGGCACGAGCAACGTGGCGAGCGCAAAGAGCGTGCGGGCGCGCAGGCGGGCGCCGCGCATCAGCCGATCAAGCCTGCGGTCGGCGAGCTGGGCGCCGCCTTGTAGAGCTTGCGCGGCATGCGACCGGCGAGGAAGGCCTCGCGCCCCGATTCGACGGCGAGCTTCATCGCGCGCGCCATGCGCACCGGCTCGCGCGCGCCGGCAATGGCGGTGTTCATCAGCACGCCGGCGCAGCCAAGCTCCATTGCGATCGTCGCGTCGGAGGCCGTTCCCACGCCCGCGTCGACGAGGACCGGCACGCGGGCCTGGTCGAGGATCAGCCGCAGGTTCCACGGATTGACGATGCCCATGCCGGAGCCGATCAGCGACGCGAGCGGCATGATCGCCACGCAGCCGATTGCCTCGAGCTCGCGCGCGATGATCGGGTCGTCGGACGTGTACACCATCACCTGGAAGCCGTCCGCGACGAGTCGTTCCGCGGCGACGAGCGTCTCGCGCACGTTCGGATACAGCGAGCTTGCATCGCCCAGCACCTCGAGCTTGCAGAGCGGATGGCCGTCGAGCAGCTCGCGTGCGAGGCGCAGCGTCCGAACGGCTTCGTCGGCGCTGTAGCAGCCGGCGCTGTTCGGGAGGTACGTGAACTCGGTCGGCGGCAGCGCATCGACGAGCGAGGGCTCGCCCGCTTTCTGGCCGATGTTCGTGCGGCGGATCGCCACGGTCACGATCTGCGCGCCGGACGCGACGATCGCCTCGCGCGTTTCGTCGAAATCACGATACTTGCCGGTGCCTACGAGAAGCCGCGAGCGGTAGGCGCGGCCCGCGATGACGAGCGAATCGGCGACGGCCGCGGAATCGTGTGGCGCGTTCATGGGCGCAATTTTACGCCCGGGCAACGACGTCAGCCGCCGCCGACTGCACCGACGATTTCGAGCCGGTCCCCCTGGACGAGCGGCGTCTGCGTATACCGGCTGCGCGGGACGATTTCCCCGTTGCGCTCGACGGCGATGCGTTTGCCCGCGAGGCCGAGTGCGGCCACGAGATCCGCGACGCTGCCCGCGGCGACGTCCCGCGGAACGCCGTTCACGGCGACCGTCAATCTCGCGTTCACGCGTCCTGGCTCCGGTAGCGCGCCATCGCTTTGCGCATGATCGGGAGCTGGCGCGCAAAGCGCGAGCAGGCGATGCACACCGAAAGATGCAGTGCGAGCTTGATGCGGTCCGCGAACGCGAGCGCGCGGTCCTCCCGCTGCGACAGGAGTCTGCTCGCCTCCTTGCAGGACACGAGATGCGTCAGCCGTCCGAGCATCGCTCAAATCGCATCGTCAGCCCCACGTTTGGTCGCGAACCAGTGCTGTTCGAGGCACTGGCGCAACGCCATTCGCGCCCGGTAGAGGATCACCCACAGGTTATTCGCGGTAATCGTCAATTCCTTACAGATTTCGTCAGTCGAGAGCTCGAGGATCTCGCGCATCGCGAACACCCGCGCGGTCGCCGGGGGCAGCCGCTCGAGGCAGCGCTCCAACACCTCCATGAATTCC
Organism: Casimicrobiaceae bacterium; assembly: GCA_035455705.1. Lineage (GTDB taxonomy): Bacteria > Pseudomonadota > Gammaproteobacteria > Burkholderiales > Casimicrobiaceae > VBCG01. Next base: position 4,899 of record DATIEN010000153.1, read on the forward strand.
CGGCGCGACAGCGCGCTCTCGGGATCGCCCCACGTCGCCGGCGGCCCGTGCCAGCCGCCATCGTCGGCGAAGAGGCCGTCGAGCGCCTCCAGGTCGGCCTCCTCATCGAACGAAGCGGCGAGAAGCGGCGCCCGCTGCTTCTGCCGGATGGCGTCGATGATCTTGTGCTTGAGGATTCCGGTGAGCCACGTGCGGAGGCTGGAACGCCCCGAGAAGCCCTCCCGCGCGGCGAGCGCGGCGACAAGCGTGTCCTGGACGACGTCTTCGGCGAGATCGGCGTCGCGGAGCTCGAGTCGCGCCACGCGCAGCAGATAGCGGCGATGCGCGTCAATCTCGGCGGCGAACGGCTCGGCATCCACGGACGGCGGCTTTCCTGTCGGCATCTTAGCGCGCGTGCCGTCTTGGCAGTCTGCGTCCGGCACGCGGAGCAGGCGGCCCGGATACTCGCGTCCGCGAATGCGTGGCACGCGACTTGCCGCGGGTGGCATCGGCATGCGATACGATCCCCGCAAGGACCGTCCCGCCGCACTCGGCGGCGACGCGCTCGATCCGCAACCGGCGCCCCGGAACGGCGCCGAGATCGCGCTCGCGCGCGCCGTCATACGCCCGCTCGCCGATTCGGCCTACGAGAATCCGCGCACCCTCGCCTCGACCGAGCGCGCGACGTCGAATGCGGCGTTCTACGTCGGCGTCCGGGGCAAGTTCGCGCTTGCGCTTCTCGCGAGCGGTGCGTGGTTCGCCGCGACGCTCCTGGTCTCGTTGCCGTGGATCGCGCAGTTGTCGGCGCACGTCGGCGTCGCGCTCGCGTGGCTCGTGATCGGCGCGATCGCGCTCGTGCCTGGCTGCATGAACGCCTTCCTGATCGCGAGCCTGATGCTCGACCGCAGGCCGCCGCGCAGCATGCCGAGCCGCTATCCTTCCGTGTCGATCCTGATCGCGACCGACAACGACGAGACATCGATCGCCGACACGCTGCGCTCGATCGCGAACCAGGACTACCCGGGCGCGTTCGAGGTGCACGTCGTCGACGACGCGTCGTGCGATCGCACGGCGGCGATCGTCGGCGCCTGCGACCACGACTGGCTGCATCTCGTCCGCCAGCCGCGAAGCATGGGCAAGCCCGCCGCGTTGAACCGCGGCCTCGCGCAGGCGCGCTTCGACCTCGTCGTCACGCTGGACGCCGATTCGTTCCTCTACCGCGACGCCCTGCGCCATCTGGTCGAGCGATACCTGGCCGATCCTCCGAACACGCGCGCGGTCGCCGGCACGATGCTCGTCCGCAACTCGCGCCGCAACTGGATAACGCGCGCGCAGGAATGGGACTACTTTCACGCCATCGCTGCGATCAAGCGCGTGCAATCGCTCTACCAGGGAACGCTGGTCGCGCAGGGCGCGTTCTCGCTGTACGAGCGTGCTGCGCTGCGCGACGTCGGTGGCTGGGCCGATTGCGTCGGCGAGGACATCGTGCTCACCTGGGCGATGCTGCGCAAAGGCTGGCGCGTCGGACACGCGGAGGACGCGTGCTGCTTCACGAACGCGCCGTCGACGTTGCGCGCGCTCGTTCGCCAACGCCAGCGCTGGGCAGACGGCATGATCGAAGCATTTCGCCGCTATCCCGACATCTTGGTAATCCCGCGCCTGTCGACGCTGTTCGTCTGGTGGAACCTGCTGCTCCCGTGGCTCGATCTCACGTATACGCTGTTCTTCGTGCCCGGCATCGTGCTGGCGCTCTTCGGCGTCTACTGGATCGCGGGCCCGCTCACGCTCGCGTTGCTGCCGCTCTGTGTCGCGTTCAACTACGCGATGTATCGGGTAGGTTCGCAAATGTTCGCATCGAATGGGCTGCGCGTGCGCCGCAACCTGTCGGGCTTCCTGGCCTATGCGTTCGTGTACGGCCTGGTGCTGCAACCCGCGTGCGCGGCCGGCTGTTTCGCGCAGATCCTGCGGATGCGGGCAACCGGTCCGCGACGCTTGCGCTGAAAAGAGGCGTTGTTTTTGATGGAGGGATCAACGGCCGTTCGCCACGCCGATCGCGCCGTTGGTCCCTTTAGTTGGCGCGCGCTGTCGCTCCCCGACGACGTTTCCGGTATCCTTCGCGGCAGTCAGGACATGACATTGACATGGACCAGCCCTTCCGTTCCGCGGTCCGCATGAGGCGTCGCCACGTCTTTGCCGCCGCGCTGCTCGCCTTCGCGTTCGCTGCGGTCGCGGTGGTGTCCCTGAACGGCCGTGCGATCGCGTACGGCAACAACCTGCAGCGGCGCATCGCCCCGCTGCACGAAGTGGCGGCGCGCAACGGCAGCCCGCTCGTTGAGCCCATCCTGATCGACCTCGAGGAGCGAACGTTCCGCTTCTTCTGGGATACCGCGAACCCCCGCAACGGGCTCATCCCCGACCGCTATCCGACGCCATCGTTCGCGAGCATCGCCGCCGTCGGCTTCGGGCTGACGTCGTACCCGATCGGCGTCGAGCGCGGGTACATCACGCGCAAGGAGGCGCGCAAGCGCGTGCTCGCGACGTTGCGCTTCCTGTGGAACGCGCCGCAGGGCACGCACCAGCACGGCATGTCGGGCTACAAGGGATTCTTCTATCACTTCCTCGACATGAAGACCGGCGAGCGCTTCGACGACAGCGAGCTGTCGACGGTCGACACGGCGCTTCTGCTGGCCGGCGCGCTGTTCTGCCAGTCGTACTTCGACGGTGCGGAGCCCGAGGAGGCCGAGATCCGCCGCCTCGCCGACCAGATCTACCGGCGCGTCGACTGGACGTGGGCGCAGCCGCACGCCCCGGCGATCAACCTCGGCTGGAGCCCGGAGGAGGGCTTCCTCGAATACGACTGGCGCGGCTACAACGAGGCGATGCTCGTCTACGTCCTGGCGCTCGCGTCGCCGACGCACCCGGTCGGCGCCGACGCCTGGGCGCAGTGGACGAGCACGTACGACTGGCATACCAACTTCGGGCAGGAATACCTGGGCTTCGGGCCGCTGTTCGGGCACCAGTACACGCACGTGTGGCTCGATTTCCGCGACGTGCAGGACGCGTACATGAAGCGGCGCGGCCTCGACTACTTCGAGAATACGCGGCGCGCGATCTACGCACAGCGGGCGTACGCGATCGCGAATCCGCTGCGCTGCAAGGACTACGGCGAGACGGTTTGGGGCATCACCGCCAGCGACGGACCCGGTGAGATCGTCATCGACGACTCGTTCGGCCGGCGCGTGTTTCGTGCCTACACGGCGCGCGGGATCGGCGGCGCCGCCGCCCACGACGACTGCACGCTCGCGCCGACAGCGGCGGTGGCGTCGATTCCATTCGCGCCGGAACTCGCGATCCCCGCCGTCGTCAACATGTACCGGCAGTTCGGCCGCTACATCTACGGCACCTATGGCTTTCTCGATGCGTTCAATCCGAGCTTCACGTTCTCCGACGAGCAGCTTTCGCACGGCCGCTGCATTCCGGGCTTCGGCTGGGTCGACGAGGACTACCTCGGCATCGACCAGGGTGCGCTGGTCGCCATGATCGAGAACTACCGAAGCGGCCTCATCTGGAACGTCATGCGGGGCAACACCTACATCCGCCGCGGACTGGAGCGCGCCGGTTTCTCCGGAGGCTGGCTCACCGCCTCGGCGAAGTGAATCGGTGGTTCCCGCGCCGCACGCTCGCGGCGCTCGCGCTCGCCATTGCAGCGGCGGGCCTCGTCGCCGCATGCGGCGACCGTTCGTCGAGCGTGACGACCGTGCGCTTCTGGGCGATGGGCCGCGAGGGCGAAGTCGTCAGCGCCCTCGTGCCGGAGTTCGAGCGCGCGCATCCCGGCATTCGCGTCGTCGTCCAGCAGTTGCCCTGGACGGCCGCGCACGAAAAGCTCCTCACCGCGTTCGCCGGAGACTCGACGCCCGACATCGCGCAGCTCGGCAACACGTGGCTGCCTGAATTCGTCGCGCTCGGCGCGCTCGCGCCGCTCGACGCGCGGCTCGCGCATTCGACCGTGGACCGGGACGATTTCTTCGCGGGCATCTTCGACACGAACGTCGTCGGCGGACATACGTACGGCGTGCCCTGGTACGTCGACACGCGGCTTTTGTTCTACCGCCGCGACGTGCTCGAAGCGGCCGGCATTCGCGCCGCTCCCGCGTCGTGGACCGACTGGACGCAGGCGCTCGCCGCCGTGAAGGCGCATGGGGCGCCCGACCACTATGCGATCCTGCTGCCGCTCAACGAGGCCGAGCCGCTGCTGGCTCTGGCGCTGCAGCAGGACGATCCGCTGCTGCGCGACGGGGACCGTTACGGTAATTTCGAGAGTGCGGGCTTTCGCCGCGCGCTCGCGTATTACGTCGACATGTTTCGTCGCGGCTACGCGCCGCCGATGACGGCGTCGCAGATGACGAACGTCTGGACGGAATTCGGCCGCGGCACGTTCGCGTTCTACATTTCAGGTCCGTGGAACATCAGCGAGTTCGAGCGGCGGCTCCCGGCGTCGTTGCAGAATGCGTGGGCGACGGCGCCGCTGCCCGGCCCCTCGGGCCCCGGCGCGTCCATCGCCGGCGGCTCGAGCCTCGTCGTGTTCCGTTCGTCGCGGGCACAGGACGCCGCGTGGCAGCTCGTCGAATACCTGTCGCGGCCCGACGTCGAGCTGCGCTTTCGTGAAATGACCGGCGACCTGCCGCCGCGTCGAAGCACGTGGCGCGACCCGGCGCTGTCGGCGGATCCGCATGCGGCGGCTTTCCGTGATCAGCTCGAGCGCGTGAAGCCCGCGCCGAAGGTGCCCGAGTGGGAGCGGATCGCCGACGAGATGCGCAACGTCGCCGAGCGTGCGGCGCGCGGGCAGTGGACCGTCGACGAGGCCGCGCGCGAGCTCGACGCGCGAGCCGATCGCATTCTCGAGAAGAGGCGCTGGCTGCTCGCGCGGGGACGCGAGTGAGCCGTTTGGAATCGTCGCGCCTGCTCGGCCGCCGGCAGGCGGCATGGTGGTTCGTCGGGCCCGCGCTCGCCGTCATCGCCGTGTTCTTCGTGCTGCCGGTCGTCGCGGCGCTCGCGATGAGCCTCACCGATTTCGACATCTATGCGCTGGCGGACCTCTCCAACCTGCGCCTGATCGGCCTCTCCAACTACGTCGAGCTGCTCGAGCGGCCACTGTTCTGGAAGGCGCTCGGCAACACGCTGTATTTCGTCGCGGCCGGCGTGCCGCTGTCGCTCGGCGCATCGCTTTGCGCCGCCCTCCTGCTCGATTCGGGGTTTGCGCGTTTCCGGCCGTTCTTCCGGACCGCGCTCTTCGCGCCCGTCGTGACCACCGTCGTCGCCGTCGCCGTCATCTGGCGATATCTGCTCGGCACCCGCTACGGCTATCTCAATTACGTTCTCGGGGCGTTCGGCGTCGGGCCGATCGACTGGCTCGGCGATCCGCGCTTCGCGATGCCCGCGATCATTCTCTTCGCCGTCTGGAAGAACTTCGGCTACAACATGATCATCCTGCTCGCGGGCCTGCAGAACATTCCGGGCGAGCTGTACGAGGCGGCGCGGATCGACGGCGCGTCGGCGTTCGAGCGTTTCCGCTTCGTCACGCTGCCCATGCTCGCGCCGATCCTGTCGATCGTCGCCATCCTCACGGTCGCCGGCTACTTCCAGCTCTTCGCCGAACCGTACGTGATGACGCAGGGCGGCCCTTTGCAAAGCACGCTCTCCGTTCTCTATCTCATGTACGAGGAAGGCTTCAAATACTGGAACCTCGGCAACGCGTCGGCCGTCGCGTTCCTGCTGTTCCTGCTGATCTTCGCGGTGACGCTCGTGCAAACGCGGACCGCGCGCGGGAGTCTTCCGCAATGAAGGGCCGCATGGGACTCCCGCGCATGGGCACGATCGTCGTCAACGCGCTTCTCGTCGCCGCGGCGGCGCTCGCGCTGTTCCCGCTGCTTTGGATGCTCGCCGTCTCGTTCATGGTGCCGGGCGAGGCGAGCAACTACCCGCCGCCGCTCTGGCCCGCGCGTCCCACGCTCGCCAACTACCGCGAGCTCTTCGCACATGCCGGCATCGGGCGCTACCTCGCGAACAGCGTGCTCCTCGCGCTCGCCGCAACCGCGCTGTCGCTCCTCTTCAACGTGATGGCGGGCTATGCATTCGCGAAGCTCCGCTTCCGCGGCCGCGACCGGCTCTTCCGCCTGATGCTGGGCGCGCTCGTCATACCGGGCCAGGTCGCGATGGTGCCGCTGTTCCTGCTGCTCAAGCACATGGGGCTCGTCAACACGTACGGCGGCATCATCGCGCCGGCGCTCGCGAGCATCTTCGGCATCTTCCTGGTGCGTCAGTACGCGCTGTCGATTCCCGATGACCTGCTCGAGGCGGCGCGCATCGACGGCGCGAGCGAGTGGCGCATCTTCGGCCTGGTCGTCGTGCCGCTCCTAAAGCCCATCATCGTCACGCTCGCCGTGTTCACGCTGCTCGGGACGTGGAACGATTTCATGTGGCCGCTGATCGTACTGTCGGACCAGGACCTCTACACGCTGCCGGTCGCGCTCGCGAGCCTGTCGCGGGAGCACGTGCAGGACAACGAATTGATGATGGCAGGCGCCGTGCTGACGACGCTGCCGGTGCTCGTCGTGTTCCTCTCGCTGCAGCGCTACTACATGCAGGGACTCATGCTCGGCGCCGTCAAGGGATGAGCAGCGCAATCCTCGCAATCGCAATGACGTTCGCGATCGCGATCACCGCGAGTTTCGCGCACGCGCAGCCGCCATCGGGCACGCGCATTCTCGACCACTTCGACGACGTCAGCGCGTGGAAGGCCGTCGCCTCCGACGGCGTCACGGCGTCGGTCGGGCGCGTCGTCGACGGCAAGCGGGCGGCGATGCGGCTCGATTTCGACCTCGGCGGCACGGCCGGATACGCACTCGCTCGGCGTGCGCTTCCGGTCGACCTCCCGGACAACTACGCGTTCACGTTCTGGCTGCGCGCCGACGCGCCCGTCAACGACCTGCAGGTGAAGTTCGTCGACGAAAGCGGCGATGACGTCTGGTGGTATCGGCAGCCGAACTTCGCGTTTCCATCGGAGTGGACGCCGGTCACGATCCGCAAGCGCCAGATCGCGTTCGCGTGGGGACCGGCGAAGGATCGAGCGCTGCGTCACGTCGCGTCGATCGAGATCGCGGTCGCCGCGGGCAACGGCGGCGGGCGCGGGTCGCTTTTCGTGAGCGATCTCGAGTTGCAGGAGCGGCCGTCCGAATCGGCACCGTATCCGCCGGCGAAGGTGGCGACGTCGTCGGCGGCGCGCGGGGCCGAGGGCGAGCGCGTGCTCGACGGCAACGTGAAGACGGCGTGGCGCAGCAAGCCGGGGCGAAAGCGTGAGCAATGGCTGTCGATCGACTTCGGCCGGCCACGTGAATTCGGCGGCCTCGTCCTCGACTGGTCGAAGAACGCATATGCATCGCGCTACGACGTGCAGTTCTCCGACGACGGGCGCAAATGGCGAACGGTGCGCCGCGTTGTCGGCGGCGGCGGCGGTCGCGCCGCGCTGCTCCTGACCGAATCGGAGACGCGCTACCTGCGCCTGTTGCTGCACGAGGGGCCGCGCCGCGAGTACGAGCTTTCCGAGGTCGTCGTCGAGGACATCGCGTTCGGCGCCTCGCCGAACGCGTTCTTCATGGCGCTCGCGCGGGATGCGCCGCGGGGTCATTTCCCGCGCGGCTTTCTAAACGAGCAGGGGGCGTGGACGCTGGTCGGCGTCGACGGAGGCCACGACAACGGGCTTTTGTCGGACGACGGCGCCCTCGAAATCGGCAAGTCCGGCTTCACCATCGAGCCCTTCGTCGTCGAGCGCGGCAAGGTCACGACGTGGGCCGACGTCGCCTCGCGTCCGTTCCTCGTCGACGACGACCTGCCGCTGCCCGGTGTCGAATGGACCGCGCCGCACTGGACGCTTCGCGTCACGACGTTCGCGACGGGCGCGCCCGACGACATCCACCTCGTCGCGCGCTACGACGTCACGAACACGACCGATCAGGCGTTGCCGTTGACGCTCGCCCTCGCCGCGCGCCCGTTCCAGGTGAATCCGCCGGCGCAGTTCTTGAACACGGTTGGCGGCGCGAGCCCGATTCGCGATCTCGCGTGGGACGGCGGCGGCCTCACCGTGAACGGCGTGCGCAACGTCTATCCGCTCGCTGCGCCGGCGCGCGTCGGACTGCGTCCGTTCGACGCGGGTCCGCTCGTACCGACGCTCGCCGCGCCGCAGCCGCGTGCCGTGAAGGACGTGCACGACGAGTTCGGCTACGCGTCGGGCGCGCTGTTCTTTCCGGCCTCGCTGCCTCCGCATCAGACGGCGACGTTCGGCATCGTCGTGCCGCTCACCGATCGCGGCGCTGCGCCGGCGCTCGGCGACCGGACGCCTGCGCAGTGGCTGACGCGCGAGCAGCTGCGTACCGTCGCCGCGTGGCGCGCGAAGCTCGACCGCGTGACGCTGCGCGTGCCGGAGGAGGCGCAGCCGCTCGCCGATGCGCTGCACACGGCGCTCGCGCATATTCTCATCTCTCGCGACGGGCCGGTATTGCGCCCGGGCACCCGCGCGTACGCGCGCTCGTGGATCCGCGACGGGACGATGATTGCCGAGGCGCTGCTGCGCCTCGGCCAGCCGGCCGTGGCCGCCGAATATCTGCGCTGGTACGCGCCGCACCAGTTCGCGAACGGCAAGGTGCCGTGCTGCATCGACGCGCGCGGTGCAGACCCCGTTCCCGAGAATGACAGCGCGGGCGAGTTCATCTTTCTCGTCGCCGAGGTGTACCGCTACACGCGCGACCGCGCGCTGCTCGAGGCGATGTGGCCGCACGTCGAGAAGGCTGCGGCGTACATGGGGGAGCTGCGCCACGGCGAGCGGCCACCGCGGCTCGCGCACGCGGCGCGCCCGGCGACGTACGGCATGATGCCGGCGTCGATCAGTCACGAGGGCTATTCGGAAAAACCCGTGCACGCGTACTGGGACGACTTCTGGGCGCTCAAGGGCTATGCGAGTGCGGTGACGATCGCCGAGGCGCTCGGCCGCGCCGACGATGCGCGCGCGCTTTCGGAAGCCCACGACGAGTTCGCCGCCGATCTTCTCGCGTCGCTGCGCGCAACCGCCGCCGCGCACGGGATCGACTATCTGCCCGGCTCGGTCGAACTCGGCGATTTCGATCCGACGTCGTCGACGATCGCGCTCGCGCCGCTCGGCGACGAGCGCGTGCTGCCGCCGTCGCTCGTCAACCCGACGTTCGAGCGCTACTGGCGCGAGTTCGTCGCGCGCCGCGACGGCACCGTGGAGTGGAAGGACTACACGCCCTACGAGCTTCGCAACGTCGGCGCGTTCGTGCGCCTCGGATGGCGCGAGCGCGCGCACGCGCTGCTCGATTTCTTTCTGGCCGGCCGCCGGCCGGTCGCGTGGAACCAGTGGCCCGAGGTCGTCCGCCGCGATCCGCGCGCGGCCGGGTTCATCGGCGACCTGCCGCATGCATGGGTCGCGTCGGATTTCATTCGCTCCGTGCTCGACCTCTTCGCGTACGCGCGGCCCGACGGCGCCATCGTGCTCGCCCGGGGCATTCCCGCCTCGTGGCTGGATCGCGCGGGCATTTCGATCCGGGGATTGCGCACGCCGTACGGTACGCTCTCCTATTCGCTCGCACGGATCAGCGGCCGGATCGCGGAGCTCACGTTAACGGCGACGGGCAGCGTGCCTCCCGGCGGCTTCGTGCTCGAAGGGCCGTGGAAGCGACCGTTGCATGCGACGATCAACGGCAAGCCGGTGACGGTGCAGGACGACGCGGTGCGCATCGACGAGCTGCAGGCGCGCGTGGTGCTGGAATTGCCCGGCGGCGCGAGTGGAGAAGCGAAGTGAACGGACGCGTCAACGCCATCGATTTCCCCGAGCCGTTCCTGTGGGGCGCGGCGACGTCGGCCTACCAGGTCGAAGGATCGCCGCTCGCCGACGGGGCCGGTGCGAGCATCTGGCATCGCTTCTCGCACACGCCGGGACTCGTTCGCGACGGCGACACCGGCGACGTCGCATGCGACCAATACCGCCGCTACGCCGACGACGTCGCGTTGATGAAGCGGCTGGGTTTCAACGCCTATCGCTTCAGCATCGCGTGGAGCCGCATTCTTCCGCAGGGTCGCGGGGCCGTGAACGCCCAGGGGCTCGACCACTACGAGCGGCTCGTCGACACGCTGCTCGCAAACGGCATCGCGCCGGTGCCCACGCTCTATCACTGGGATCTCCCGGCGTCGCTCGGCGACCGCGGCGGCTGGCTCAATCCCGACATCGCGCACTGGTTCGCCGATTACGCGTCGATCGTGTTTCGCCGCCTCGACGATCGAGTCCGCATGTGGACGACGCTGAACGAGCCGTGGGTCGTCACCGACGGCGGCTATCTGCACGGCGCTCTCGCCCCGGGGCATCGCAGCGCGTTCGAGGCGCCGATCGCGGCCCATCATCTGCTGCGCGCGCACGCCGCGGCCGTGCAGGCCTATCGGGCGCAGGGGCGGCACCGCATCGGCATCGTCGTGAACCTCGAGCCGAAGTACGCGGCCTCCGAGCGAGCCGAGGATCGCGCCGCAGCCGCACGCGCGCACGCCTACATGAACCGGCAATACCTCGATCCGATCTTCCTCGGCCGCTATCCGGCGGCGCTTGCGGAGATCTTCGGCGAGGCGTGGCCGCAATGGCCGGATGACGACCTGGTCTTTATCCGCCAGCCGATCGACTTCGTCGGCATCAACTATTACACGCGCAGCGTGACGCGATTCGACGCCGCATCCTGGCCGCTTCGCGCGGCGGCCGTACGCCAGAAGCAGGCGACGTACACGGAGACCGGCTGGGAAGTGTTTCCGCAAGGACTCACGGACACGCTCGCGTGGGTGAAGACGCGCTACGGCAACCCGCCGATCTACGTGACCGAGAACGGGGCCGCGTTCTTCGACCCGCCGCTCGTCGAAGGCGACCGGCTGCCGGATCCGTTGCGCGTCGATTATTACCGCAAGCACCTGCGCGCGGTGCACGATGCGCTCGACGCCGGCGTCGACGTGCGCGGCTACTTCGCGTGGTCGCTGCTCGACAACTTCGAGTGGTCGCACGGCTATTCGAAGCGTTTCGGCATCGTGCACGTCGACTTCGCGAGCCAGAAGCGGACGCCCAAGGACAGCGCGCTGTTCTTCGCGCGCGTCGCCGCGAGCCGCGGCCGCGCCTTGGTCGACGCCGGGAGCGACGGATGAAGCGCACGCCAGCGCCTCTTTACCTCGAACCCTGCATGACGGCCGCGTAGCACCCGCGCCCTGGAAGCGCACCTTCAATCGCTGGTCGATTGGCTTTCGGTGCATCCGTTGCTCGCGCTCGCGGCGGTCTTCGCGGGCGCGCTGGCCGAATCGCTCGCACTGATCGGGTCGATCGTCCCCGGCAGCGTGATCGTCTTCGCCGCCGGCGTGCTCGCAGGCCTCAGGGTGCTGGACCCATGGGTGGCCGGGGCGCTCGCGGTCGTCGGCGCGATGCTCGGCGACACGACGAGCTACGTGCTCGGCCGGCGTTTTCGCGGCGTGATCCGCGACGTCTGGCCGATGCGCCGCTTTCCGGGCCTGCTCGCGCGCGGCGAGGCGTACTTCGCCGCCAACGGGCGCAAGAGCATCTTCGTCGGGCGCTTCCTCGGCCCCGTGCGCGCCATCGTGCCGCTCGTCGCGGGCATGGCGAGAATGCCGGTGGGGTCGTTTCTCGCGATCGACGCGCTCGCGGCACTCGCGTGGGCGGCCGCGCATCTTTTTCCCGGCGTGCTGTTCGGCGCGTCGCTGCAACTCGCCGGCGCCGTGAGCGCGCGCCTGGTCGTGCTGGTCGCGATCGTCGCCGCGGTGCTATGGCTGATCGCGCTGGTGATCCACGTCGTCACGCGACGTGGGTGGCCTTACGTGCAGCGGCTGCGCGCGCGCATCCACGACCGTGCGTCGCACGCGTCCGGGCCGTTTGCCGAGACGATCCTGCGCCTCGTCGACCCGCAACGCAGCGAGGCGCTCGCGCTGCTGGTGGCGGCGACGCTGCTGGTGGCCGGCGCATGGCTCTTCCTCGGCGTGGTCGAGGACGTGGTCACGCGCGACACGCTCGTCGACGTCGACCACGCCGTGTACGGCGCACTTTCCGCGTTGCGCTCGAGGATCGGCGACGACGTGATGATGACGATCAGCGAGCTCGCCGGCCCGGTGGTGACGATGGTGCTGATCGCCGCGATCGGCGTCTATCTGGCGCTCACGCGTCGCTTCCGCACGCTCGCCTACTGGCTTGCGGCGGCGCTCTTCGCCGTCGTGCTCGTCTTCGCGCTCAAGCATGCGCTCGCGCGCGCGCGTCCGGAGACCGCGTATGCGGCGTTCGACGAGTACTCGTTGCCAAGCGGACATGCGGCGATGAGCCTCGTCGTGTACGGGTTTCTCGCCTTCCTGCTCGGGCACGAGCGGCCGGCCGCCAGGCAGGGCAAGCTCGTGGCTGCGGCGGCAGGCATCGCGGTTCTCGTCGGATTCTCGCGGATCTACCTCGGCGTGCATTGGCTGTCCGACGTGATCGCGAGCTTCGGCCTCGGCGTCGCATGGATCGCGCTTCTCGCGATTGCCTACATCCAGCACGTGCACGAACGGCCGCTCCGCAGCGCGCCGGTGCTCGCGATCGTCGTGGCGGTACTCGTTTTCGTCGGCGCGCCCTACGTCGCCGCTCACCACGCACGCGACATGACCCGCTACGCGAAGGTCGACACGCGTCCTACACTTTCGCTCGATGCCTGGCGCGACGGCGGCTGGCGCGATCTGCCCCAGGCGCGCATGGAAATCAGGGGCGTTCGCGAAGAGGCGTTCGTCGTGCAGTGGGCGGCGCCGCGTGGGGAAATCGCGCAGGTGCTGACGGGTGCCGGGTGGCGGATGCCCGCGCCGTGGCGATCGCAGGCGTCGCTGTTGTGGCTGGTGCCGTCGACGGCGGCCGAGGCGTTGCCCGTGTTGCCGAAGCTGCATCAGGGACAGCCGCCGTCGCTGACGCTCATACGGCCGCGCGATCCGGACAGCCGCGACGTCGTCCGCTTCTGGCACGTCGCGGATGCGGGCGACGATCCGTCGTCGCGTGAGACGGTCCCGATCTACGCCGGCACGGTCACCACGGAGCGCGTGAAGCCCGAGGCCTGGCTCGTGCTCGTCGCCCGCACGCAGGCGCGCGGACCCGGGTCGGACGCGCTGCTCGAAGGCGGCGTTCGCAGTGTCCCGCATGCCGTGATCGAGCACCGCGCGGGGGGTGCGAACGTTCTGCTGGTGTGGTAGCGCGCCGTGCTTGTGGACACCCGATGGCCGGCGTAAGGTATCCGTCGGCCAAATCGACCTCGGCTCGAGGACCCTACAGGAGGGACACGCCGTGACAATGATTCGCTGCGCAGCGCGAGGTTGGTTGTCCGCAGCCGCAATGCTCTGCATTGCGAGCGCCGTCGTCGCCCAGCCCCGGATGATCGCGAGCGAGCCGCAGAAGGTCGGCAACGGATCGGCGCGCATCTACGTCGCGCTGGACGCCGACGGATCGCCACGCGCGCTCGGCGTTCGCCTGAGCAAGAACGCGCTGGAAGGCTTGCCGCAGGAGCCGAACCCGACGAGCCGCTGCTTCGACCGTGACGGGGACGGAAGGATCGACCCGCACGAGTGCGTCGGCGATTACCCGTTCGTGTTCACGATCCCCGACGGCGATGCGGCGCGCGCGGTAACGCCGTTCAAGTGGGTGGCGGTGAACTGGAACCCGCACGGCCACGGCATGCCGGCGCCTCCGCCATGGGCGGTGCCCCACTTCGACTTCCATTTCTACCTCGTTGCGCGCGCCGACGTGCAGCGGCTTCGTACCGGCAAGTGCGGCGAGATGATCGATTGCGACGATTTCAAAACGGCGACGAAGCCGGTGCCCGCGAAGTACGTTCACGCCGACCACATCGACGTCGGCGCCGCCGTACCCGACATGGGCAACCACCTGATCGATTCCAAATCGCCGGAACTCGCGAAGGGCGGGCCGCCGTTCACGCACACGTTCATCTTCGGCGCGTACGACGGCAAAATCACGTTCCTCGAGCCGATGATCACCCGCGCGTTCATTGCAAGCAAGCCCAGCATGTGCGCGAAGATCAACCAGCCCGAGGCCTTCGAGGTGGCGGGCGCTTATCCGACGCGCTACTGCGTCCGCTACCTGCCCGGCGAGGACGCGTACACGATCTCCATCGAGGATTTCGAGCGGCGGCCGGCGAGCTGATCGGGCGCCATACGTTGCGTCCAAACCGGGCGACCCGCGGTCCTTTCCGGGCAATCGTTTCCCCGTCTCCCGGTACGCGAAGCGACTGCGCACGCAGCGAGGAGGAGAAACCAGACATGCGAACCTGGACCGATCTATGGCCGAGCTTAGCTCACTCGAGCTATTGCAGCCCGAGGATCACGATTGCATTGTCGCCTTTCGCGTTAAATGTGGGATTGTTGTCGCCAGCCGCGACGGCGATGAACTGTCTCCCGGCCACCGAATAGGTGATCACGCCTCCGTCAATCGCGCCGGCGCGTAGCGCGATGCGACGAAGCAGCGCACCGGTGCGGGCGTCGACTGCGAAGACGTCGCCATCGGTGTCCGCCGTTATGACGAGGCCGCCCGCCGTGGCGGTCAGGCCGGCAACCGGAGGCGCCGGAATCCGGTAACGCCACTTGACCTCGCCGTTGGACGGGTCGATGGCATTGAGCAGACCAAACGCCTCCTCGATCGGGTCGCGATCGCCGTAGCCTGTGGGCGTGGCCCACCCGAGGTAAGGCTTGCCGCGCACGTACTCGGGCAGGGGTCCCTTGATCGCCTTTGCGCACCAGTCGATGCCGTTCATATAGAGCAGGTTCGTCGCCGGATCGTATGCCGGGCCGTTCCACTGCACCGCGGCAATTGGGCAAAGCCGAAGATTCTCGGTGGTCGGTACGGGCGTGCTGCGGTTCGTGTACTGCGACACGAGCCCTGTCGTAAAGCGAAGCCTGCCGGTCGTGCGGTCGACGACGTGCAGCACTCCATCCTTACCCGCAGCAGCAGCTAGCTGACTGCCGTCGGGGGTATCAAACGCCGCCACGACGGCCGTATCCCAGTCCCGATCCTCGGGACCGATGAGCTGGTGCCACCATTTGAGCTGCCCAGTCCTGGCGTCAAGCGCCACGATGGAGTTCGTGAATAAGTTCGCGCCGGGCCTTGCCTCGTTGTTGAAGTCCGGTCCGGGGTTGCCGATCGGAATCAGCAGCAGGCCCGCGCGGGGATCGAGGCTATAGCTCGTCCACGTCCCGCCGCCGCCGTGCTCGATGCTGGCGGCCGTCTTCCACGTCTCTGAGCCGACTTCGCCTGGGGCCGGGATCGTATGCCATCCCCATACTTTTGTTCCATCGGCGGCGCGGAACGCCATCATCTCGCCGCGGATGCCCAGATCGCCCCCGGCCTTGCCTAGATAGACCATGTCGTTCCATATGAGCGGCGCTGCCGTTGCGTATTCACCGCCCGACGCATCCATCACCTCACGGTCCCACAACAGCGCGCCGGTCTTCGCGTCGAGCGCGATCAGGTGTCCATCGGGCGTCCCGCGAATGACGCGTCCGGCCGCGATCGCCGCCCCTTTGTTGTTGTGCTGGCCCATGAACGGGCCCGGATGGTGCTCGTATGCCCACAGTGCGCGGCAATTCGCGCCATCGATCGCGTAGGTGCCGAGTCCCGTCGTAATGTAGAGGACGCTGTCATAGACGAGCGGCGCGCCCTGGAACGAGCCCTGCTCGCCGAGCTTGTAAGCGCAGACCTGCCCGACGCGGTCGATGTTTTGCGCGTTGATCTGATCGAGCTTCGAGTAGCGATACCCCATGTAGCCCTTGTTCGACGTCAGCCACGAGACGGGATCGACATCACCGTTGTCGAGCTCCGCCTGGGTGGGCCCTTGCGTGGAGGGTCTGGGTGAAGGGCCGGCCGCGGCATCGACCGATCCGCCGCCTTGCGCCCACGCCGATGACGCGAGCGCACCCGTGCAAACCGCGGCGATGGAGGCGGCGGCAATTACGCTCCGAGCGGACGGATGCGACCTCGACGCGCGACGCGATGTCGGTGCGCGAGAAGTTGTCGCGCGATCGCTGGACTTCGATCTACGAGCAGTTGCCATGGTTGAACCTCCACGCGCGTGTCATGCATCGTCAGGGAATCGTTAGATCGGGAAGCGAATCGCCCGTTCTCGGCATTGCGCACCGTCTAAAGCACACGACCAGCGAATCAGCTGTTGTGGCCTCTTGCAGGCAACCCTTTGCGACGCCCCCTGTGGGGCCATTTGGGTTGGGTGGAAGCGGTCGCATCCATATCGGATCGACTCCTAATCATCGGCCGGCCCTTTCTCGGCGCGCCGCTGTGCGGAAAGATGAGCAGCGGGCAGATGCCAACCGTGTCGTATCGCCATAAAGCGAAGACCGAAGCACAGCGCGGCGCCGGCCAGCGCCGATACGCTAAAGTGCAGATGGAGCATGTTGCCGACGACGACGACTGCAGCACCGGCCAGCGCAGCAACCGCATAAAGGTCGGATCGCAGGACGTTCGGGATCTCAGCGAGGAGAACGTCGCGGGTCATGCCGCCACCGATGCCGGTCAGCATTCCCAGAAGGGCCGACATCACTGGGTTCAGCCCGAACTCGATCGCCTTCTGCGCGCCGGAGACCGCGAAGAGGGCCAATC
>DATIEN010000154.1:0-9250 GCA_035455705.1 Casimicrobiaceae bacterium
ATCATCGCGCCGTGGGAAGCGCTCGTGGTCGCGGCGGTCGGCGCGCTCGTCGCGTTCGCGCTCGTGCTGTTCACCAACCGCGCGGCGATGCTGTGGTCGATTCCGGCGCTCGCGATCGCGATCGTCTATCCGTTCGTCAAGCGCTTCTTCGACATTCCGCAGGCGTTCCTCGGCATCGCGTTCTCGTTCGGCATCCCGATGGCGTACGCCGCCGTTCAGGGTCACGTGCCGCCGATCGCCTGGTTGTATCTCGGCGCGAACCTGTTCTGGGTCGTCGCCTACGACACCGAGTACGCGATGGTCGACCGCGCCGACGATGCGAAGATCGGCATCCGGACGTCCGCGTTGACGTTCGGCCGCTTCGATCTCATCGCGGTCGGCGCGTGCTATGCGATTCATCTGCTGGGTATGCTCGCGATCGGCCGCGTCTACGGCCTCGGACCGGTCTACGATGCGGCGCTCGCGATCGCCGTGGCGATCGCCGTCCGTCATTTGTGGATCATCCGCCGCCGGGACCCCGCCGCTTGCTTCAAGGCTTTCCTCGGCAACCATTGGCTCGGCATGGTCGTGTTCGCCGGCATCGCGCTCGACTACGCGCTTCGGATGCATCGTTGGCCGCGCGTCTGGTAACCAAGTCCGCCGGATCGCGGGGCGCAGCAAGGCAAAGAGGCCTCGCGCCAGTCATCGCCGCGGACGCGCGGGTGCTGATCCTCGGCAGCTTTCCGAGCGAAGCATCGCTCGCGGCGCGCCAGTACTACGCGCATCCGCGCAACCACTTCTGGCCGATCCTCGGCGAAGTTCTCGGCGAGCCGCTCGCCGCGGTGCCGTATGCCGAGCGCCTCGCGCGCGTGAAGGCGCACCGCGTCGCGATCTGGGACACGATCGTCGAATGCGAGCGCGAGGGGAGTCTCGACACGGCGATCCGCAACGCCGAGCGCGGCGAGATCCGCCGGGTGCGCCGGATCGCGCGCGGGCTGCGCGCCGTGTGCTTCAACGGCAAGACGGCGGCGCGCGCCCGGGCGGCGTGGGCCGAGGCGGGCTACGACACGATCGTGATGCCGTCGACGAGCCCGGCGTACACGCTTCCGTTGCGCGAGAAGCTCATGCAGTGGCGCGCGCTCGCGAGTTTCCTCGATCCCCGTTCATGAAAGGCTACGCCATGGACCTCGAACTTCGCGATCGGATCGTAGTCGTCACCGGCGCGAGCAAGGGCATCGGCTTCGCATGCGCGCAGGCGTTCGCGACCGAAGGCGCGCGCGTCGCGCTCGTCTCGCGCAGCCGCGCGCATCTCGACGCGGCGCTTGCGAGGATTCGACACGTCGAGCATCCGCCGGTCGCATTCGTCGCGGATCTGGTCGATGCCGCGCAGGCGATCGCCATGGTCGACGACATCGAGAAGACACTCGGTCCGATCGAGATCCTCGTGAGCTCGGCCGGCGCGGCGAAGCGCCATCCGCCCGAGGATCTGTCGCCGGCGGCCTGGCACGCTGCGATGGACGCGAAGTTCTTCAGTTACATCCACCCGATCGACAGCGTCGTCAAGCGAATGGCCGCGCGCGGACACGGCGCGATCGTCAACATCATCGGCATGGGGGGCAAGGTCGCCAACCCCGTGCATCTCCCCGGGGGCGCCGCGAATGCGGCGCTCATGCTCGCGACGGCCGGACTTGCGGCCGCCTACGGGCCGAAGGGCGTGCGCGTCAACGCGATCAACCCGGGCGGCACGCTGACCGGGCGCATGCAGGTAGGCCTCGCGGCGGAAGCGAAGATGACCGGCCTTTCGCCCGAGGAACTGCTCGAGCGCCAGCAGGCGCGCATCCCGCTGCGCCGGCTGGGCACGGCCGAAGAGATCGCGCAGGTCGCGCTGTTCCTTGCCTCGCCGCGAGCGAGCTATGTGACGGGCGCGATCGTGCCGATGGACGGCGGCGCGGGCGCGGTGATCTGACTGCGGCGCATCAGCCGCCCGGCGTCAAGCCGGGTGGTGCTGCATGCAGGCAATGCCGCTTGCTAGACTGGGCCCGATGGCTGGAACGTCCACCAGCGGCTGACGTCGCGCGATGGCCTATCGCGACCTGCGCGAGTTCCTCGCGCAACTCGAGGCGGGCGCCGAGCTTGCGCGCATTGCCGTCCCCGTCGACCCCAGGCTAGAGATGACTGCGCTATGCGATCGTGCGCTGCGTGCGCACGGGCCGGCGCTCCTGTTCGAGCAGCCGACCGGCGAGCGGCGCGGTCCGGACGGCAACGTCATCCCCGTGCTCGGCAACCTGTTCGGCACGCCCGAGCGCATCGCGAGGGCGATGGGAGCCGATCCCGCCAACTGGCGCGCTTCGCTGCGCGAGATCGGCGAGCTGATCGCGTTCCTGCGCGAGCCGTCACCGCCGAAGAGCCTCGTCGATGCATGGCGTACGACGCGGCCCGTGCTGATGAAAGTGCTCGACATGGCGCCGAAGCTTCGCAGCAGCGCGCCATGCCAGGAGGTGGTCTGGCAGGGCGGCGACGTGGATCTGTCCCGCCTGCCGGTGCAGACCTGCTGGCCTGGCGATGCCGGGCCACTCATCACCTGGGGGCTCACCGTCACACGCGGGCCGCACAAGAAGCGGCAGAACCTCGGAATCTATCGGCAGCAGGTGAGCGCGCGAGACAAGGTGATCATGCGCTGGCTCGGGATGCGCGGCGGTGCGCTCGATTTCCGCGATCACGCGCTCGCGACGCCGGGCGCGCCGTTTCCGATCGCGGTCGCGCTCGGCGCCGATCCCGCGACGATTCTCGGCGCGGTGACGCCGGTTCCCGATACGCTTTCGGAGTACCAGTTCGCGGGGCTTCTGCGCGGTGCACGGACGGAGACGATCCGCTGCATCACGCACGATCTCGAGGTGCCGGCGAGCGCCGAGATCGTCCTCGAAGGCTTCATCGCACCGGACGCGAACGATCCGTCGGGTTACGAGGCCGCGCTCGAAGGTCCGTTCGGCGACCACACCGGCTACTACAACGAGGTCGAGCGCTTCCCGGTGTTCACGATTGAACGCATCACGCTGCGGCGCGATCCGATCTACCACTCGACGTACACCGGCAAGCCGCCCGACGAGCCGGCGATGCTCGGCGTCGCGCTGAACGAAGTGTTCGTGCCGCTCCTGACGAAGCAATACCCCGAGATCGTCGACTTCTACCTTCCGCCCGAAGGCTGCAGCTATCGCCTCGCCGTCGTTTCCATGAGGAAGCAATATCCGGGGCACGCGAAGCGCGCGATGTTCGGCATCTGGAGCTTCCTGCGACAGTTCATGTACACGAAGATGATCGTCGTCGTCGACGACGACGTGAACGTGCGCGACTGGCGCGACGTGATCTGGGCGCTGACGACGCGCGTCGACCCGGCGCGCGACACGCTGCTCGTGCCGAGCACTCCGATCGACTACCTCGACTTCGCGTCTCCGGTCGCGGGCCTCGGCAGCAAGATGGGCATCGACGCGACCAACAAGTGGCCGGCGGAGACGTCGCGAACCTGGGGACGCCCGATCGCGATGGAGCCCGAGGTCAGCGCGCGCGTCGAGGCGATCTGGCAAACGATCGCCGCGTCGTCGGACGCCGCTAGCGCCGGTTGATCAGGAGCCCGAGCAGGAAACCTGCCGCGGCTGCAGCGCCGATGGCGAGCCAGGGATTGTCGTGGACGTAGTCGTCGGTCACGCGCGCCGCGGCCTTCGCGCGGTCGAGCGCCTCGCCTTCGAGTTCCTGCAGCTTGAGCTTCGCCGCGAGGAGTTTCGCCTCGACCTGCGCGCGCAGGTCCTTCGCGCGCTCGCCGGTCTCGTTGCCCGCCCGGCGCAGAAGGTCCTCGGCTTCGGTCAGCATCGCGGAGAAATCGTCGAGCAGCGATTCGCGGGAGAGGTCCATCGTCGCCTCCTTCGGGGGCTCACGTCCGGGCGGCCATTATAGCCGCGGCGGCCGCTTGCGCCGGTCGCGGGAACGTGCTGTGATCGCGCCGATTTCAAGTCGAGGAGTCAGGGCGATGCCAAGACTTTCGTTACCCGCGCTCGATCCCGCGACGGTCGCCGAGCGCCGCGGCTCCGGCTATCCCGAGCCGTTCCGCTCGCGGATGGGCGATCGGGTGAAGCGTCGCCTCGGCGACGCGTGCGGCCTCACGCGCTTCGGCGTGAATCTCGTCACGCTCGCGCCCCGCGGACAGTCGGCGCTGCGGCACTACCACACACGCGAGGACGAGTTCGTTTACGTGCTCGAAGGTGAGGTCGTGCTCGTCACGAACCGCGGCGAGCAGACGCTGCGCGCCGGCGATTGCGCCGGCTATCCGGCCGGCAATGCGGACGGACATCACTTCGTCAATCGCGGCAACGCGCCTGCACGATATCTCGAGATCGGCAACCGAGACCCTGCCGATACCGCGTTCTATCCCGACGACGACCTCGCGTACGGCGACGGCGGCGGTTACGTGCACAAGGACGGCACGCCGTATCGCGACGAGCCGCACACTTGACCCGCGGTCGCTCCGGCCCCATTTAGCCTGTCGGGCGTGTATCGCCCGGAACGACCGTTTCGTGGTGGTGCCAACCGGAGAACACGATGGCTGACTATCCTGCTCCCGTTTCAGCGGCGACGACCGAGTCGCGGCAACCGCCTGCGACAGGCGCGCTCGTCGCGTACATCCTGTTCGGCATCGCTGCGCTCGTGGGCTTCGCCGGACACGGTTTCCTGAGCCTCGTCGGCATCGTCGGCGTCATCGTCGCGTACGTTTCGCGCGGCGACCTGCGCGGGACGTGGGCCGAATCGCACCTCACCTGGCTGATCCGCACGTTCTGGTGGTCGCTGCTCTGGGACGCGATCGGCGTGCTGCTGCTCATGGTGACGCTGTTCCTCGCGTATCCGATCGCGTGGGTGATCTGGGTCGCGACCGCGATCTGGGTGATCTACCGGGTCGTGCGCGGCTTCCTGCTGTTCAACGACCGCAAGCCGATTCCGCTCACGTAGCCTCCCTGCATACGGCGTGGGATTTCATCACCGCTGCTGCGACGGATCCCACGTCGCGCCGTTGCGATAGACCCACTCGACGAGATAGTCGAGGGCGGGCCGCGCGCGCGCCGCATTGCGATCGTTGACGATCGCGACGACGCTGAAGCGCCGGCCGCTCGCATCGAGCACGTAGCCTGCGAGCGCGCGCACGCCCTCGAGCGAGCCGGTCTTGAGCAGCGCCGACCCGGCGACGTCGTCCTTGCGGAAGCGGCTCTCCACGGTCCCGTCGATCGCTGCGACGGCGAGCGATCGCTCGAATTCCTCGCGCACGCGGCTCGCATCGGCGGCGATCAGCAGCCGGTTGAGCGCGATCGCCGTGCTCCGCTCGGTGCGCGACAGTCCCGAGCCGTTCTCCAGCACGAGCCCCGGCATCGCGAGCTTGCGTGACTTGAGCCATCGCTGCACTGCGGCGACCGCCTTCGACGGCGTCGCCGGCGGCGGCGACGCCGTCGTCGCGAGCGTCAGGAAGATCTGCCGCGCCATCACGTTGTTCGACAGCTTGTTGACGTCGCGGACGATGTCGCCGAGCGGCGGCGATTCGAGCACCGCGAACGGCGCGGCGCCCGCCGGCGCGCGACGCTCCTCGAGCCTGCCGTCGAAGCGTCCACCCGCCGCGCGGAAGTACGTCTCGAACATGGCGCGCACGTAATGCGGGTGATCGAGCATCGCGAGCCACCAGTCCCGCTCGCCGCAGGCGATCGGGAAAGTGCCGCGAAACGCGATCGCGGCACGATCGCCGCGATCGTCGATCGCCGGCGAGACGCGCTCTTCGCCGCAATCGCCGTTCGACGCGGCCGGCGGCGCGCCGAGCGTCACGACATCGAGCGGGGGATCGGCGCGCACCGACACGCCCGTTCCCGACGCGTCGGGGGCAAGCGTGAGCTTCAACGACTTGAAGTTCACGAGCAGCGCGTCGGGACCGACGTTGTAGGGCTTCGACGGCTCGCGGTCGAACGCGGCGGGATCGTACGGCGGCAACGCGAACAGGCTGCGATCGAGCACCAGGTTGCCGTCGACCGCCTGCAATCCCTTTGCGCGCAGGTCGTCGATGAACGACTGCCATTGCTCGACGGTGATCTTGGGGTCGCCGTAGCCCTTGAGGATCAGGTCGCCGTGCAACTCGCCGTCGACGAGCGGCCCGCCGAGGTACGCCTCGGTCCTCCACCGATAGTCCGGACCGAGCAGTTCGAGAGCCGCGAACGTCGTCACGAGCTTCATCACCGACGCGGGGCTGCGGGAGCGGTACGCGTCGTAGGCGAAAAGCGGCTTCGGCTTCGCGGTGTCCTGCACCACGATGCCGACGTGATCGAGCGGGATGCCCGCGTCGAGGAACGCGCGGCCGACGGCGCGCGGCAGCACGGCGCACGCATCGACCGCGACGAGGATGCCGACGAGCGCCGCCCATCGCCATGCGCGAACGCTAGGCGGCATCGATCGCCTCCAGCGTGCGCTCGACGAGCAACGCGAATTCATCGTCGGTGAGCGTGTAAGGCGGCATGAAGTAGACGGTGCTTCCGATCGGCCGCAACACGAGCTCGCGTCGCAGCGCCTCCGCCGCAAAGCGGGCGGCGAAGCCGTCGCGCGCATCGGCGACGTCGAATGCGACGATCATGCCGCACTGCCGGAAGCCGCGCACCCGAGAGTGCGCGGCGAGCGGCGCCGCCATGCGTCGCCAGCGCCGCGACTTTTCGCGGTTGACGGCGACGACGTCGTCGTCGCGGAAGATGTCGAGCACGGCGAGCGCCGCCCGGCAGGCGAGCGCGTTGCCCGTGTACGAATGCGAATGCAGGAAGCCGCGGGTAACGTCGTCGTCGTAGAACGCGGCGTAAACGCCGTCGGTCGCGAGCACGCACGACAACGGCAGGTAGCCGCCGGTGATGCCCTTCGACAGGCACAGAAGATCGGGGACGATGTCGCCCTGCTCGCACGCGAACAGCGTCCCGGTCCGTCCGAAGCCCGTCATGATCTCGTCGGCGATCAGGTGGACGCCGTGGCGCTTCGTGAGCGCGCGCGCCCCCGACAGGTAGCGCGGCGGGTACATCGCCATGCCGCCGGCGCCCTGCACGAGCGGCTCGACGATCAGCGCGGCCGTCGTCGCCGCGTGCGCGGCGAGGAACGCCTCGAGCGACGCGATCGCCTCGTCGGTCGCGCGGCTCGACGCCGCGCCGTCGATCGCATCGCGCACGCCCGGCGACGGCAGCACCGGATGCGGACGCAACAGCGGCCCATAGGCGTCGCGGAACAGCGCGACGTCGGTGACCGACAGCGCGCCGATCGTCTCGCCGTGATAGCCGCCGGCGAGCCGCGCATAGTGGTCCTTGCCCGGAACGCCCCGCTGGCGCCAATAGTGAAAGCTCATCTTGAGCGCGATCTCGGTGGCCGACGCGCCGTCGGACCCGTAGAACGCGTGCGAAAGTCCGCCGGGCGCGAGCGCGGCCAGTCGCTCCGAAAGCTCGATCACCGGGCGGTGCGTGAACCCGGCGAGCATCACGTGCTCGAGTTGCGCGAGCTGCTCCGCGATCGCGGCGCCGACGCGCGGATTCGCGTGGCCGAACAGGTTCACCCACCAGGAGCCGATCGCGTCGAGGTAGCGGCGCCCGTCGCAGTCGTAGAGCCACGCGCCCGATGCCCGCGCGATCGGCACGGGCGGCGTGCGCTCGTGCTGCTTCATCTGCGTGCACGGATGCCAGACGGCGGCGCGGCTGCGCGCCGCCCACTCGGCCGACGCGTCGACGCTCATCTCAGCCTCGCCTGCATTCGCAGGACGGCGGCGACCAGCTCGCGCGTCGTGCCCGGCTCGCGCACCGAGTGGCCGGCGTCGGGAACGACGACGTACTGGGCCTCCGGCCATGCGCGCGCGAGCGCGTCCGCCGAAACTGGCGGGCAGATTACGTCGTAGCGACCCTGCACGATGGTGCACGGCAGCTTGCGGATCGGCGCGATTGCGTCGAGGATCTGGTTCGGCGCGAGAAACGAGTCGTGGACGAAGTAGTGCGCCTCGATGCGCGCGATCGCGAGCGCGCCCGCATCGCCTTCCCCGCGGGCGGCGTTCGCCGGTTTCGGCAGCAGCGTCGAGCACGCCGTTTCGTAGCGGTCCCATGCGAGCGCGGCCGGCGCATGGATCCGCGGATCGGGATCGGCGAGCCGACGGTAGTAGGCGGCGAGGAGCTCGCCTCGTTCGCCGGGCGGGATGAAGTACGCGAACTCGCGCCACGCTTCGGGGAAGAAACGGCGCATTTCGTCGACGAACCAGTCGACTTCTGCGCGGCTCGCGAGGAACACGCCGCGCAGCACGAGCCCCAGCACGCGCGCGGGGTGCGCCTGCGCGTAGACCAGCGCGAGCGTCGAACCCCAGGAGCCGCCGAACAGCAGCCATCGCTCGATCGCGAGGTGCTCGCGCAGTCGTTCGATGTCGGCGACGAGATGCTGCGTCGTGTTGTCGGTCAGCTCGGCGATCGGCGTCGAGCGGCCGGCGCCCCGCTGATCGTAGAGGACGATGCGCCAGAACGACGGGTCGTAGAAGCGCCGGTGATGCGGGAGGCTTCCGCCTCCGGGACCGCCGTGGATGAAGAGCAGCGGCACGCCGTTCGGGTTGCCGCATTCCTCCCAGTGCATCGTGTGCCGCCCGTCGAGGGCGAGCCTGCCGCTCGCGCGCGGCGCGCATTCCGGGTAGAGCGAGCCGTCGGGCGCGTGGCTTCGGGGCGAATCGATCATCGGCGTTTCGGCAGACGTCAGGGAATGCGCGCGGCGGCTGACGGCGCTCCCGTCGGACCCGTATGATCGCACCTCATGACAGCCGACATTCGCTCCCGTCTCACTTCGGCCCGCTCGTTGCCGGCCGATGTGTCGCGCGCACTTCTGATCGGTCGCGCATGGGTGCCCGCGGTCAGGGGCCCCGTGCTGGTGCGCGTCGACGGCGACGGCCTTTTCGACCTGTCCGCGATGGCGCCGACCGCGAGCGAGCTCCTCAACCGTCCCGACGTCGCGCGCGAGATTCGAGCCGCCGACGCGCTGGCGCGCGTGGGATCGCTCGCCGAGGCGCTCGCCAATTCCGTGGAGGACGGGCGCGATGCGTCGCGGCCGTGGCTCCTTGCCCCGTGCGATCTGCAGGCGGTGAAGGCATCGGGCGTCACGTTCGTCGCGAGCATGCTCGAGCGCGTGATTGAAGAACAGGCACGCGGCGACCCGACCAAGGCCGAAGGCGTGAGACGCAAGATCGTCGGAATCATCGGGG
>DATIEN010000155.1:0-9985 GCA_035455705.1 Casimicrobiaceae bacterium
AGATCTGCTCGCAAGCCGCCCGCGAAGTGCCGGCGCGATGGCCGAACGACAGACCGCTCAGGATCACACGCGCGATATCGCGCGGGACGCGGTTCGGCAGCGGGGCGTCGAGGCCCCAGCGAATCGCGGCCGATTTCGGCATCGAGCCTTCGGTGGGAGCGGCACCGCGCATCGCATCGACGAGATGCGGAGGATGCACGTCCGCCTGGCCGTTCGCAGCGGCGGCGAGGACCGCCATCATGCCGGCGCCGCCGAGCGCGCTCGCGCGCGCCTGGCCCTGTCCCCATCCTTCGGCGACGACATCCACGACGAGCGCGCCCCGGCATTTTTCCCAGTCGTCCTTGCTGAAGCGCTTGCCGTCGGGGCCTGCGGCACACTGCGCGACCTTCGCCGCGTCGAGCGCGGCCGACGGGCGCAGGTGCGACGGCGCGCCGAGCTTGCCGGCGAGCGGCTCCGTCAACAGGCGCCCGTACGGAACGATCAGCGCGAGCGGCGGGCCGCCTGTGTCGGCCGCGACGGCGCGCCCGAACAACAGGTCGCGCTTGCCGCAGTCGTCGTGGGGCGTCGTGCAGTCGTCGTTCCAGCCGAATAGCGCGGCCGCCCGCTCGATCGCCCACGGGCGATCGCAGTGCGAAAAGCCCTTGTCCGAGCAGAACATCCGGTCGAGGAAGCGCGCCGAGTCGGAGCGCATCAGCTCTCCGCGAAGACTTTGCGCCGTCGGCGTCGTCTTCGACGACCTGACGATCTCGTTCTCTTCGGACGCAAGCCAGCGTGCGCCGACGTCGGGATCGGACAGGAATGCCGTCGCCATGATCGGCTTGATCGTCGACGCCGGCATCGCATCGTGGAACACCGCGGGATTCAGAAGCGCATCGGGCCGATAGCGGATCGGGTAGGGAATGCGCTTGTCGCAACGTTTCGAGCGTCCGGGCCCGTCGTATTCTTCCCGTGTGCACGGCGACATCGCGCCGGCGAGCGCCTCGATGCGGCCGCTTTCGACGTCGATGATCGCGATCGCCGCCATGCGGACCATCGCATGCTCGAGCATCCGGTGGCCGATCGGTTGTCCGGCATCTTCCTTCCGGGTGATGCCGAGCGCGCGGCACACGTCGTCGCGACCGGTGTAGCACGCGGCCGTCTTCTGGGCGAGTGCCTGCAGCGCCGGGTCGATCGTCGTGTCGATCGAGAAACCGACGTCCACCGGAGCACCGCCCACGTCGATCCGGTTCGGCCCGTAGCGGTAGGGAGTCGCCGGCGCATCGGCGGCCGCGGCTTCCGTATACGCGCGATACAACGCGCCGCCGGGGCGGTGCAGCGTCTCGAGCGGTTGCAGCATCATGGCGAGCGACGGCGGAATCTTCCATCGCTCGTCATCGGCGGGCATGCCCGGCGTCGGCTCGCCGGCGACGCGAAGCGCGGGCGTGGCGGAGACGTGCGAATCGATGCCCCGCATCTCGGGTCGGTTGCATAAACGATCGTCGAGGCCGCGAATGCCGCCGACGAAATACGAGGGCGCCTGCGGCTGCGTCCCGTTCCCGAGGTACACGCAGCCGGGGATACCGGCCCACGGGTTGGCGCGCGCGATCTCGCGCGGCGCGATCTCGACGTACTGATCGGCACGCCAGCGCGCCGTGGTCCGCTCCACTTCGGTACCCCGCCATGCGAGCGTCGCCAGCATTCGCCCATTCGAACGCGCAAGCGTGAACACGGCCCGCGCGATGTCGGCGCACTGCACCGAGAATCGCCGGCCGGGATAGTCGCTCGACTCGACGGGCGTCGCGAGCGCGGTCGCAACCGCCTCGGCCCAGCGCGCGCCGTCGAAGCCGACCTTCTCCGAAACCCGGCGATTGTCGCCGCTGCTGAAGCGAAGGAGCGCCCGGTCGAGCGACTGCAGCTCCGCGGCGATGCTCGCCGCAGGCGGCGAGTCGGAAGCGCTCGAACGCGACAGCCACCGCTGCAGTCGTACCAGCGTGCTTCCCCGTCCGTTCCACGCCGCCCGGCACTGCGGGATGCGATCGAGGAGTTCCGCCTCGGACAAGGGCCCCACGGCGACGCGATCGCGGCGCACGACCGCATACTCGAACGTCTTGAGCGCGGCGACGTGCCGTACGCTCACATGACGATCGCTGTTGCGCGTCGGTATCGTCGTGTCGGCCTGCCGCTCCATTCCGACGAGCGTCAGCACGGCCAGAAGGACCGGCACGAGCGCGAAGCTCGCGATCGTCGCGAGCCGGAGCAGCGTGAGCGAGCGTACCTCAGCCATGGGCACGTTCGTATCGACGGTTGACGTCGATGGCGAGCGCGAGCATCGCCATGTCGAGGACGAGCGACGTCTTCCCGAAGCTCACGAACGGGAACGTGACGCCGGTCAACGGAATGACCGCAAGGTTGCCTGCGACGGTCACCGACAGCTGGCACAACGCGAGGACCACCCACGTCACGCAGATCCAGCTCACGAACGCCTGCGCGTCGTTGGTCATGCGCCCGCCTACGCGAACCAGCCGGGGCTCGCCACGCGTCGCGTTCGCATGGCCGCGAATGATTTCGTTCAGCCAGAGTGCGCTGCCGATGGTGAGCGCCCATGTGGCGGACCATCCGAACATGCCGACGAGCGCCGAGAACGTGTAATCGCTCTGGATCTGTCCGGGGACGCCGGCGCAGACCGTCGGCGTACCGAAGCCGCACCAAGGCACGGCACCGGGCCCGAATCCACGAGCCGGGGCGGCGCGCTGGAACCACGTGACGAGCGCGAGCTGGTCGTTGGCGGACGCGAGCGGCGCCGCCGCATTCTCGAGCCGGCCTGCCGTCGTTTCGTCGACGGCGCCGAAGCGCAGCAGTGCGAGCGTCGCGACGACGAGCCAGGCGACGAACATGACGACGGCGATCGAATACGCGGCGCCGATTGTGCCGTGCCGCTGATACCACCACATCGCGATCGACGCCGCGATGAATGCGCCGGCGCCGTAGGCAGCGATGAGGAGCGGTCCCATGTCGTGCGTGACGAGCATCGCGCCGATCAGCACGATCACGACGAAGAGCAGCGGTGACAGATAACGGAAGAGCGAGCCGATCGAGCCGCCGCTTCGCGCGAGGCGCTCGGTGAACGGCGTGCCGCGCAGGAAGAAGAACCACGCGGCCCCGATCACCAGCCACAAGCGTCCGAGTTCGGACGTGAGCTGCCGCACGTTGAGCAACAGCGCGCCGACGACAACGGTCAGCGCCAGCGCCGCAATCAGGAGCGCCGCCGCGCCCGCGAATCCGCCGAGGCTTCGCCCAGCCCGACTCGCGATCCCCTCGACGAGCGAGAGTGACCATGCGAGCGCTGCGCCCAGCGGCTGGCGCACGAACGCGATCACGCTGAACGTCAGCATCGCGAGCCACAGGTGCGATTGGTGGTAAAGCGCGAAGTAGCGTCCGGCCGCATTGCCGTTCGCCGACAGGTCGAGCAACACGAGCCAGGCAATGCCGGTCGCGACGACGAGGCCCGGGTAGGCGAACACCGATGCCGGTGTTTGCGCGATCCGGTTACCGCGCCCGCGCAGCAACGGCGCAATGCCGAGCAGGCATGCGGCGCCGGCAGCGAGGCCGATCACGAAGTGCGCGGGCTTTGCGAACGGCAACGCCGCGTCTCGCGCGAAGACGATGGTGGAACCGGCCAGCGGCCACGGCACCCGGGCGACCCAGGCAAACGCGGCGAACGTGAGCAGCGCTGCGGCAACGCCGACGGCGGCCGTCCGCGGTCTTCGACTCAGGTCGAGCAGCAGCAGCGAGGCAACCATCAGGCCGGCCCACTGCCATCCGGCCGTGCGCAGCAACGCCTGCATCGCCCGGTTCTTGGCGGCCGCGCCAGGCGCAAGGCGCGCTTCGGTGACGAGCGACGCGATCGCAGGCCCGGCATCGGCCAGTCGAAAACCTGCACAGCGCGCAGAAACGGCGCGTGCCTCGGGAAGGCTTGCAACGCGCGCGAGTTCCGCCACGGCGGGATGCGCGTCGAGGGCGGCTCCGAGCAGAAGGACGGCGTTCGCGCGCGCTTCCGGCTTGGCCCGCGAGTCGGCGAAGGCGCCCTGCAGCAATTCGAGCGCGCAGACGAGGGGTCGGGGTCCGCTCGCTTCGCCGGGTTCCATCGCGTAGCGCTCGAGGAAGGGCTGAATGTCGGCTTCCGTCGACGCGATGGCGTCTCCGAGGGCGAGCACGTCGCCCAACCCGTCGCGTTGCTGTGCGCGAAGCTCGACGAGCCGCCGTTGCGCCTGTTCGACGGGAAGCGAAAACGCCTGCGACGCGCGGGTCAACGCGTTGCGAAGCGGTTGCGGGATCCGGTCGAGCGAAGAACCTTTCGGAGCGCCGCCGTCACCGCACAAACGCCCGCGCAGAGGCCCCTGCGCGAGCGATGCGTACGCACAAAGCTGCGCCAGCACCGGATCGGGCAATCCCTGCACGACGACCCAGCCTCCCGCGAAGCGTCCGTCGCGCCCGGACGGATGCTCGGCGAATGCGCCGAACCACGGGAGGATGGCCGCGATGGCGGCCGCGACGAGCGCAGCCTCGATCAGCAATGGCCAGCCGATGCGGTTCTCCCGCACAAGCGAGCCGGCGACGGGTGTGATGCTGACTGCCAAGCGATCGCCCTACCTGCGTTGCTGGCGCATGCGGGGCGGAGCGAATCGTCATGGCAGCGATGCGCTTCCATGTCGCCCGCGCTAGCGGATGCGCACGCGGAGTGTAGATGAGCAGCGCGGCCAAATCCATAGGCTCAGAACGCCGCCACGAGCTCGATCATCGGGCGACCCAGTGCTCGACGGCCTGCACGACCGAGAGCTTCCCGTCCTTCCGTTGAGCAAGCGATCAAATGGACTTCCCCAATCGTCCCGTTTCGGTCACGATGGCGCTCGCCGAGGAGCGCCCACCAGAACCGATGAAAGCCCGTGCTGGACTCGACCGTGACCATTGCGGCGCGCGCGCGGCCGCGCACGGCGACCGGCAGGATCCTCCATCGCGTGCTGCGCGAAAAGCTCGCCCGCAAGACCCGAGCGACTCGAGATCGTGAGACGTGCCTTCACGTGGCTCGGCCTCGGTCTCGTCGGCCTCATCGTCGCGGCCGCCGCGCTCGGCCTGCACACGTGGTACGCGAAGCCGCTGTCGATCGACTGGTTCTACGCGCGCGTGTTCCTGCGATTCGCGCTCGACGATCCGGAGCTGCTGACCGAGATCCGCCTTCTCGAGCCTTACGGCTTCCACCGGCACAACGCACGATTGACCGATGGGTCGCTCGCACATCAGAACGAGCAATTCGCGCGGCTCGAGGACGACTATGCGACGTTCCACCGCTACGCTTCGAGCCGCTACACCGGACAGGACAGGCTGTCCTACGAGATCTTTGACTACTTCGTCGGCACCGAGGTGCGAGGTGCACCGTGGCGCTTTCACAATTACCCGGTGAACCCGCTGTCCGGCATCCAGAGCGAGTTGCCGAACCTGATGACGCAACTGCAACGGGTCGACGACGCGCGCGACGCCGAGGATTACGTGGCGCGGCTGGATCAGTTCCCCCGGCGGATCGACCAGGTGATCGAAGGCCTGAAGTTTCGGGAATCGAGAGGCATCCTGCCTCCGCGATTCGTCGTCGAGAAGGTGATCGACCAGGTCGACCGTTTCATTGCCACCGGTCCGACGCTCAACGTCCTCACGGTGAGCTTCGACGAAAAGCTGTCGACGATTCCAGCCGACCGCATGAGCCTTGCGCAGCGTGGTCTTTTTGCGGCGCAGGCCGTGCGCGCCGTGCAAACCCGCGTGTTACCCGCGTACGCGAAGCTGGCAGCGTACTTCGAGACGCTGCGCCCCAAGGCGACGCGCAACGACGGCGTGTGGGTGCTCCCGGACGGCGATCGCTATTACCAGTACGCGGTCGAGGTCCATACCACGACGAGCCTGTCGGCGGACGAGATCCATGCGCTCGGGCTTGCGGAGGTCGCGCGGATCACGACCGAGATGGACCACATACTGACCGCAGCCGGCTATACCGAGGGAAGCGTGGGCGAACGCATGCGTCGACTCGCGCAATCGCCGGCGCAAATCTATCCGGACGACGACGAAGGTCGTGCGCGGATTCTCGCCGACTATCAAGCGATCATCGACGAGGTCAGCGCCGGCCTCGACCCCTACTTCGCGACGAAGCCGAAAGCCAGGGTGGTGGTGAAACGGGTCCCGGCGCTCGCGGAGAAGACGGCGCCCGCGGCGTACTACGTAGCTCCCGCGCTCGACGGCTCGCGCCCCGGCATCTTCTTCGCCAATCTCTACACCATCGGCAAGACCCCGAAGTTCGGCATGCGCACGATGGCCTATCACGAAGCCGTTCCGGGGCACCATCTGCAAAGCTCGATCGCGCAGGAGCTCGAGGGGCTGCCGATCTTTCGCCGGCTCGTCCCGTTCACCGCCTATCTGGAAGGCTGGGGTCTTTACGCCGAGCGGCTGGCCTGGGAAGCAGGCTACGAAAAAGATCCACTGGACAATCTCGGACGCCTCCAGATGGAGCTCTTTCGCTCGGTGCGCCTCGTGGTGGATACCGGCTTGCACAGGAAGCGCTGGACGCGCGAACAGGCGATCGATTACATGGTGGCGACGACCGGGATGCCCGACGACGACGTGGTCGTCGAAGTCGAGCGCTATCTGGTGGATCCGGGCCAGGCGCTCGCGTACAAGGTCGGCATGATGAAGATCATCGAACTCCGCGACCGGGCGCAAAAGGCGCTGGGGAGCGGCTTCGATTTGCGCGAATTCCACGACGTCGTACTGGCGAACGGGCCCATGCCGCTCGGTATCCTGGAGCGGGTCGTCGACGAGTACGTCGCGCGAAGGCGGGTCCGTTGACAGGTCGAACATGCGTTTCCTTCTGCCATCGGACGCAACGACGCTGATTGCGAATGCCACTGCGTCGAACGTAGTCGGCGCGCCGTTCGTACCGACTTCGGAGGACGTCGACCGCGCCGATTTCGCTTTGCTCCCAATGAGCGAGCCGTAACACCTGCGACATGGCGGACTCGGGCAACCGGGTCCGCCATGATCGTCCCTACAACCGAGGCTGCCGACGCTTTTCCAACGGGCTTCGACGGCCCGTCCGTCTCGCGCGCCGCACACTCGGTGGACCTTCCCTGTGCCCATCCGGGTTTGGCAAGCGCATCGTCGCGCCGTGGTCGCGCGACGAATTGACCGGTCTCCGCTTCGAGACTAGATTTCCGGCGTCCTTGCTCCTTCGCGTCCGAAGGGGAGGGGAAATGCGCCGTGCGATCGGCCACCGGAAGGCACGTGGACAAAGTCATCTACGAGTGCGGCGAAGTTCGGGTCGACCCGGTCAACCGCCTTCTCACCCGGGGAACATCCGAGATCGCGCTCGAACCGAAGGCGTTCTCGGTCCTGCTCGTGTTGCTCGAGCGTGCCGGCGAGCTCGTTACGCGCGACCAACTCCTTGACGGCGTGTGGGGTCATCGCTACATCACGCCGGCGACGCTGAATCGGGTGATGACGCTGCTGCGACGCGCATTCGACGATGACGCGAGCCAGCCGCGGTTCCTGCATACGGTGCACGGCGCGGGCTATCGCTTCATCGGCGTCGTCGACCGCGTCCCGCTGCGCGGCGGGGCGACGCGCGCAACTTTCGGCCCGCCGGCGTTTGCCCGGCTTCCCGCGCGGCTCGACCGGCTCATCGGCCGCGAGCGCGACATCGCGAAGCTCGTGGACCTGCTCGGTCACCACCGGGCCGTCACGGTCATCGGCCCCGGCGGCATGGGGAAGACCCAGTGCGCGCTCGAGGTCGCGCGCGAGGTCGCGCCGGAGTTTCCCGATGGCGTCTGGTTCTTCGATCTCTCGCCGCTCGAGCGTCCGCTCGACTGGCTCATGGCGCTCGCGCGTTCGCTGCAGGTGCCTGCCGGTGACACGTCGACGCTTCTCGCCGAAACGATCGCGGCGCTGGCAAAGCGGCGTGTGCTTCTGCTGCTCGACAACTGCGACCGCGTCGCCCCGGGAATCGGTGAGCTCGTGTTCGAGCTGTTGCGCGCGTGCCAGCACCTGCGCGTCCTGACGACGTCGCAGCAGCGCCTCAATCTCGTCGGCGAGCAGCTGCTGTGGCTCCCGCCGCTCGCGTTGCCGCCGCCGGCCGCAGAAGCCGCCCGCCTTCCCTTCGACGAGATCGCGACGATACCCTCGGTGGCGCTGCTTCTCGCGCGCGCCGGCGCGGTTCAACCGGCGATCGCGCTCGCGCCTGACAATATCGCAGACGTCGTGGAAATCTGCCGCCGGCTCGACGGCATGCCGCTCGCGCTGGAGCTCGCGGCTGCACAGTTCGCGACGCTCTCGCCGACGGTGGTCCGCGAGCGACTCGGGCAGCGATTGAATACGCTGACGAGCGACAGTGCCGGGCGCGAGCCGCGTCACCAGACGTTGCAGGCGCTCGTCACGTGGAGCTACGACCTGCTATCGGTGCACGAGCAACGGCTGCTGTGCTGGCTCGGCGTGTTCGTGCAGGGCTGGACGATCGAGGCCGCCGAAGCGATCGGCAGCGCGCTCGGCTTCGAAAGCGAGCACCTTTTGGCGCTGCATTCGGCGCTCGTGCTGAAGTCGCTGGTCGTGATCGACTCGACGCTGTCGCCGCCGCGCTATCGGCTGCTGGAATCGGTTCGGGAATTCGCGCTTCATCTCCTGAACGCGCGCGGCGAGGAGGCGGCAGCCCGGAACGTGCACCTGCGGTATTTCGTGAAGCTCGCCGAGCGTTCGCATCGCGAGATCCGCGCCGGGCGGGCAGCCGAGTGGATCGTGCGCCTGCGCCACGAGCTCGGCAACATCGAGGGTGCCATCGCGTGGGCGAAAGGGCAGGGACGTGACGACGAGAATGCGCTCAGTCTTGCGGGTGGCCTGCTGCTCTACGGACGCAGCGCCGAGCTCTTCTGGCTGTTGAACGAATGGGTGGACCGCGCGCTCGACGGCGTCGAGACGACGAAGACCGCGGCCTATCGGCGCGCCCTGCTCTGCAGCGGCATGGCGAAGCTGCACGTGCGCGATGCGTCGGGCGAGGCCCATCTCGCCCAGGCTGCCGCGCTCGCCGCGGGCGGAGGCGATTGGTGGGCCGAAGCTTGCGCGACCGCCTATCTCGCGATGTGGAACGCGAATCGCGGAAGGCTGGACTTAGCGCGCGACGAGCTTGCCGTCGCCGAGCGCGTCGCACGAGGCGAAGCGGACGACTGGCTGCGCTCGCTGCGCGGTCTCGCCGGCGCGTGGATCGCCCTCGCGTCCTCGGACTATGCCGAGGCGGCCGCGAAGCTCGCGCCGTTCCGCCGCGTCGGGTACGACCTGCAGCAGCACGCAATGATCGAGATCTACCTCGGGCTTTCGCACTACGGGCTCGGGCGCTGGAGCGAGACGGCGCGCTTCGCGCTCGAGGTATTCGAGCTGTCGGTCTGGAAAGGCAACGTGCGCTCGTCGGCGGCCGCCATCGAGCTTGCGGCCCTTCTCGCCGTGAAGATCGGCGAGAGCGCGACAGCCGCACGCCTGCTCGGCAAGTCGGCGGACATCCGCGAACGGTGGCATACGCCGCTGTTCACCTTCTGGATCCGGCACAACGCCAGGGCGAAGCAAGCGCTCGACGACGCGCTGGGCAGCGACGCCGCGCGCGCACTGCACCGCGAAGGCGCAACGGCACCGGACGAGGACGTCATCGAGGATGCACGCGCGTTGCTGCGCGACGTGGCGCAACGCGACGCTGCGCGCCGGCCGGTGTCGATTTGACACCGTTCGGCGCGCACGATCGCATTCAGTCTCGCTCGCCGATGGCTCAGTCGTTTATCTGCACGCGAAGAATCTGCCCGATCGGCGGGCCGAAGCCGACGTTGGAAATGTAGAGCGCGCCGTCGGGGCCGTACGTCATGCCGGTCGGGAAGAACAGCGGACCACCGCTGTCGATCAGCACTTCCTGCTGACCATTCGGCAGCACGCGGATCAG
>DATIEN010000156.1:0-17613 GCA_035455705.1 Casimicrobiaceae bacterium
CGACGAGGTCGGCGTCCTGCAGCGCACGCACACCGCCGTAGCGCTTGGAAAGCCCGCGCATCTCGAACAGGCTCATTCGAACTCCCTGCGCCGCGATCGCAGCCGCGAAGCGACGGGCGCGGCGATGGACGCTCGCCGCGCCGCGATCGTTCTATTTGTTCGCTTCGGTCTGTCCCATGATTTCCTGCGCCGTGAAGTTGATGCCGCAGGTGGGGAACGCGTTGCCGACGAAGAAGTTGTCGCTCTGCGCGACGTAGTAGTCGGTGCCGTCCTTCATGTTCGGCGTCTCGGCCTTGGCGAGCGGCAGCTTGATCGCCTGCGGCACGACCTTGCCCTCGAGCGCGGCGATGGCCGTCTTGATCGCAACGGCAACCTGCGCTGGGCCGGTGCCGGCCGATGCGCACTTGAGTCCCTCGGCGCCGTACTTGCCGCAGAACTTGCGGAATCCGTTCTCGGTCTCGCCGCCGAATGGCACGAACGGGTGCTTCGCGTCGATCATCGCCTGCACGACGCCGGTGTCGCCACCCTGCGCGGTGATCGCGTCGAATTTCTTGTGGACGGCGATCGCGTCGGCCGTCACCTTCTGCGCCGTCGGGTCGTCCCACTTGCCGATCACCTCCACGACGTCCCACTTCTTGCCCGACGCCTTGAAGACCTCCTGGATGCCTTCGTGTCGATCGCGGTCGACCGACGTGCCCGATACGCCGCGCACCTCGAGCACCTTGCCGCCGCTCGGCACGTTCTTGACGAGCCATTCGGCCCAATACTTGCCGAGGCCCTTCTGGTCAACGTTGACGTTGATCGCCTCGTCGGTGTCGAGGATGTTGTCGAACGCGACCAGCACGACGCCCGCGTCGTTCGCGCGCTTGATCACGGGCTTGAATGCGGCCGGATTCTGGGCGTTGACGATGATCGCGTCGTACCCCGAATCGATGAAGTTGTTGATCGCGGCGATCTGCGCGGCGACGTCCTCGCCGGTGGACACGACCTTGAACTCCTTGAGTTTCGCGGCGACCTCGGGCTGCGCCGCGTACGCCTTCGCCGTCTTGATCATCTGGATGCGCCATGTGTTCGCGATGTAGCCGTTCGCGAGCGCAATTCGATAAGGTCCCTTCTTGGCCGGATACTGGAAGAGCTTGGTCGTGCTGGTCCACGGAACGAAGCATTGCGGGTCGGAATTGGCGGCGGTCACGACCTTCGGCGGCGCGGCCGTCGCGACACCGGCGACGAACAACGCCATTGCTACGGCGGAAATGCGATACGGCATGAGAGCCTCCTGATGGGCAAGAATGTCGGGCCGCTGCGCAAGCGCGCGAGCCGTCGAACACGTCTCCGTTCCGCTTCGCGGCCTCGGCGCCACGACAAGCGAAGGACCGGCAACCGGCGAAATTATGGGCCGAAGCATCAGAAATACAACCGTCCCCGACCAGGCCCTGACGCTGGCCGGCCTCGGCGTTGACCTCGCCTCATCGGGCGGTTCGAACGGGCTAGGATTCGCTCACGTCGCGCTCGCGATGCTGGCTCGCGGCGGGCAAGTCTTCGCGTCGTGAAGGACCGGCGGCCCGCCCGGTCGCGACCGCCCCGTCGACGTAGCTCTCGCGCGGGGGATAGACACCGG
The DNA here is from genome assembly GCA_035455705.1 of Casimicrobiaceae bacterium. GTDB lineage: Bacteria > Pseudomonadota > Gammaproteobacteria > Burkholderiales > Casimicrobiaceae > VBCG01. The sequence continues at coordinate 1,619 of DATIEN010000156.1, forward strand.
CGAGCCGGGCGATCAGGATCGCGACGAAAAGCGCACCGGTGACCTGCTCGATCATGCACACCCCGCGCGCCTCGCGCGTGAGCGGCGTGATGTCGCCGAACCCGGTGCTCGTGAGGACGGTCATGCTGAAGTAGAGCGCGTCCGCAAACACGAGACGCGCGGGCTGGCCGACGACCATGTACGACTGGGGATAGAAGAATCCGACGATCGCATAGTTGTAGGCCCACAGAACGCCGATGAGCAGATACGCGGCGGCCGCACCGAACAGCTTGTCCTGCGTCATGACCGTCGGCTGAAAGACGTAGCGCAGCAGGTAGACCGTCGTCGCGAAGTAGAGCATTGCGCTGAAGATCCACGACAGCGCAAGGCGCGCGTCGTCGTCGTGCCACAGGCCTTCGTATTGAAACCAGACGGCAGGAGCGGCCAGCAGCAGCGTGATGACGAACGACAGCGTCGTCCTCCCGACGGCGGAGACCGTCGCGATGAGCAGGAACGCGTTGGTCGCGTTCAACAGCAGCCGGCCGCGGTCCGTATGCGGAATGAACGATACGGCGACGAACAGCAGGATCAGCACGAAGAAGAGCCAGAAGCACCGCTGGTAGAAGATGCGCGACAGCGCATCGCGCGTGGTGACGATTGCCATCGCGACTCCCCGGGATGCTTTCGCTCGATGAAATAGGTCGTGGCCGCGGCGGGGCGGCGCGCATAGTGTCGCGCATTTCGACGCGTCGGCGACAATCGAATTCGTGCGCCGCCGGACGGCGCAGCGCATGTCGAGAATTGTGAATACGAGTCCCGGGCGCGCGGGTTAGATACTCTCCTCGATCGCCATACCCGGTGCAGCGGGCGGCTTCGGATTTGTCGAGCAGGCGCCAACGGGAGGCTTGCCATGCGTTCTCACGCGCTGCGGCGCCTGCGCAGCCTGCGACTGCCCCTCACGCTGTGCCTCGCGCTGCTGCTGGTCGGCGTCGTTCTCGCCGTCGGAATCGCGCTCGGCCTGCACAACTATCGGCAGACGTCGCGCATCGTCCGGAACGCCGCGGAAGCGCGACTCGACGATACGGCACGAGAAGTGGCGCTCGAGCTCGATCGCGACCTGAATCCCGCCCAACTGCTGGTCCAGGTCGTCGCCGCACAGCCGATTACGCGCACGACGACACTCGAAGCTCGCGAGCGCGAGCTACCGACGCTCGCCGGGGCTTTCCGGCAGGTTCCCTCGCTCACTGCGGTTTACGTCGGTTACCCCGACGGCAGCTTCTTCCTCGTGCGTGCGCTGCGAGACGATGCGACCCGGGCTGCGCTGCACGCACCCGCCGCCGCGCGCTTCGTCGTGCAAAGCGTCGAGCAACGTCCGGTGGAAGCTGCGGACATCCGGTTTCTCTCCCTTCGCGAGGACCTGACGCCCATCGAAGCTTCCGCTCGGCCCGAATTCGCGTTCGATCCGAGAACGCGCGGCTGGTATCGGTCGGCGATCGCGAGCGACCAAGCCGTGCTGATCGGACCCTACACCTTTTTCACGACGCGAGAGCCGGGCATCACGTACGCACGCAAGGCGGCCGCGGCCGGTGTGGTCGTCGGCGCCGATGTGGCCCTCGCGAGCTTGTCGCAGCTCCTCCGGCGCCAGCACGTGTCGCCATCGAGCGCGCTCCTGCTGGTCACGGCCGATGGCGGGGTCGTTGCCCAAAACCACCCCGACGAGGCGAGGGGCACACGCGCCCGCGAACCGGCCGATCGCTTGCCGATGCTCGCCGAACTGCCGCTCGCGGCCGCTCCCGTGCTCGCGCAGCGGATGGCGTCGAAGGTCTTCGAGCGCCGCTTCGAGTTCCAGGCGGCCGGCCGCGACTGGATCGGCAGCATCCAGCCCGCGGCCGACGGCGCAGGGACGTCGCTGTATCTGGCGGTGGCATCGCCGGTCGACGAGTTGATGGCCGATGCGAACCGCATGCGCGATCGTTCGCTCGTCGTCACCGTGGCGTTGATTGCGATCGCGACGCTGCTCGCCTCGCTCGTCGCGTCCCGCGTGTCGCGAACGCTGCGCACGCTCGCGGCCGGCGCGGACCGTATCAACTCGCTCGATTTCGACGACCCGCCGCGGTCGCGCTCGATCGTGCGCGAGATCGACCGCCTCGAGGGGGCGATGGGGACCGCGCGAACGAGCGTGCGCCGTTTCCTGCAGATCACGAACGCCCTGGCCGCGGAACGGCAGGTCGATCGACTCATCGAGCGCGTACTCGTGGAGACGATGGCGCTCGCGCATGCCGGCGCCGCGGCGATTCATTTCGTCGACGGCAAGCGAAGAACGCTCGAGCCTGCGCAATACGTCCGCGTCGACGGCGGCGCGTCGAGCTCGCTCGGCTCGATCGCGCTCGATGCGGAGTCGAACCGTTCGCGGCCGCTTGCACGCGCGGCTCTCGGCGGCATGACGATCCTTGCCGAGCTGGCGCCGCAAGACTTCGCCGATCGTGCCTTTCTCGGCGACGAGACCGCGCACTTCCAAGGACGCGTCCTCGCCGTTCTTGCCATTCCCCTGCGTGAGCGCAGCGGTGACGTGATCGGTGTGCTGACGCTCCTGAGCGACAAGGTGCGTGCCGCCGACGTTCGTCCACAACTCGTCGCCTTCATCGAGAAAGTCTCCGGTGTCGCCGCCATTGCCCTCGAGACGCAACGGCTGATCGGAGAGCAGAAGGCGCTGCTCGAGGCGTTCATCGAGCTCGTCGCGGCCGCGATCGATGCGAAGTCGCCCTACACGGGCGGCCACTGCCAGCGCGTCCCGGAAATCACCAGGATGCTCGCCCAGGCCGCATGCGACGCGCGGGACGGACCGTTCCGCGATTTCCGATTGAGCGATGACGAGTGGGAGGCCGTCCGCATCGCGAGCTGGCTGCATGACTGCGGCAAGGTGACGACGCCCGAATACGTCGTCGACAAGGCAACGAAGCTCGAGACGCTGTACGACCGCATTCACGAGGTGCGGATGCGCTTCGAAGTGCTGAAGCGCGACGCCGAGATCGAATATTGGAAGGGATTGTGCGCCGGCGGCGACAAGGCGGCGCTCGCCGAGGAGCTGGCCGCACGCCGGCGCGCGCTGGACGATGACTTCGCATTCGTCGCGAGCTGCAATGAAGGCGGCGAGTCGATGGATGAAGCCAGCTGCCGGCGAATCCTGTCCATCGCCGGCCGCACCTGGCAGCGCACGCTGGACGACCGGCTGGGCACCTCATGGGAGGAACGGGCCCGACGCGGTGGCGAAGCGCGAGCGCTACCGGCGACCGAGCCGCTTCTTGGTGACGCTCCGCACCACGTCGTCGAGCGCACGCCGGCCGAACGCATGACCGACGACAATCGCTGGGGCTTCAGACTGGACGTTCCCGAGCACCGCTACAACCGCGGCGAAATCCACAGCCTGCTCGTTACGCGCGGCACGTTGACCGACGAGGAACGCTACAAGATCAACGATCACATCGTGCAGACGATCATCATGCTCGACAAGCTGCCTTTTCCGCGTCATCTGGCGCAGGTGCCCGAGATCGCGGCCGGGCATCACGAGCGGATGGACGGTCGCGGCTACCCGAGACGGCTCACTCGGGAGCAGATGAGCCCGGTCGCAAGGATGATGGCGATCGCCGACATCTTCGAGGCGCTGACCGCCGCCGACCGTCCCTACAAGAAAGGAAAGCCGCTGTCCGAAACGATCGCGATCATGGCCCGCATGCGTGACGAGCAGCACATCGATGCCGACCTCTTCGACCTGTTCCTGGCCTCGGGCATCCCTCGCCGATATGCCGAGCGATTCCTTCGTCCGGAGCAGGTCGACGATATCGACGTCGACAAGTTCAGGCGCTGGGGGCTCTCCCGGGTCCCTGTAGCCGAGCGCGCATCATGAGTCGGGACATATGGGCGCCGCAGAGGCTTTCGGCTGCGAGCGTCACGGCGGCATCGGTCCCCTTCGCCGAAGGCGGCGCGGCCGGTCAGCGGCGGTCGTCGAACTTCGCGGCAAGCCGCTCGGCGAACTTCGCGAGATCGATCAGCGCACGCTCGTGCGTCCCGCGTCCGATCAGTTCAGACCCGTCCATCGCGTGCACCGCGAACTCGATCTGGCGACCGGTCACCGCGGTCACCTCGGCGAATGCGACGACATGGCGGCCGACGGGCGTGGCCGCGAGATGACGGACGTCGACCCGCGTGCCGACCGCGCTCTCACCGGGCTCGAAATACGGCTTCACCGCGTTCAGCGCCGCGTTTTCCATCGCCATGATCATCACCGGCGTCGACAGCACCTCTGGCAGCGTCGCATCCTTGAAGCGGTTCGCGAGCTGTTCGGGTGATACGACGAGGGCGAACGAGCCTCGCGCGCCCACCGGGATCGCGCGCATCGAAACCTCCTGACGGGTCATTGCCGATTCCCGAGCAGTATAGGCGCGCATCGACGCGCGTCGGGTATCCTTCGCAACCGCCTGCCGATCCACGGCCGCATTCACGACGGCGGTACGGTCTGACGCCCGGCCGCTCGCCTTCGCCGTCTCGGCAGGCAAGGAGGACGTGATGGATCTCGCGCACGCACAGCGGCTCCTGCAGCCGCTCTTTCCCGGCTCGTTGGGCATCACGCTGCTCGAACTGTCGCCCGAGCGTGTCGTCGCGCAAATGCTGGTGCGCGAGGACCTGTGCACGACCGGCGACGTGCTGCACGGCGGAGCGAGCATGGCGTTCGCCGACACGCTCGGCGCTCTCGGCACGATGCTGAACCTCCCGCCAGGCGCCACGACGACGACGACCGACTCCAGCACGAAGTTCATCGCACCCGCGCGAGCGGGCAGCAAGGTGACGGGTGAGAGCATCGCGCTCCATCGCGGTCGCACGACGATGGTCTGGCAAACTTACGTGCGCGCCGACGACGGGCGGCTCTGCGCGCTCGTGACGCAGACGCAGCTCGTGCTCGCGCCGCGCGCCACGAACGGCGGCAACGCGCCCGCAACGACGCCCCGATGATCACCGATTGACCCGACGAACGATGAACCCGCGCACGCTAGAGACCTGTCGCGGCAGCTGCCATTGCGGCGCGGTCCGCTTCGAGATCGACACCGACTTTCCCGAACTCACCACGTGCGACTGCTCGATCTGCCGGCGGAAGAACGCGCTGATGGTCAAGGTCCACGAGAGCCGGTTCAGGCTGCTCGCCGGCGCGGACGCGCTCATCGAGTATCGGTTCCACACGATGACCGCGCGGCATTACTTCTGCCGCGTGTGCGGCATCTATCCGTTCCATCGCAAGCGCGTCACGCCGGATCACTACGGCGTCAATGTATTCTGTCTGGAAGGCTTCGACCCGGCGGGCATACCGGTACGGCAGACGGTCGGAGCCGGCATGAGCTGAAGCAAAGCGAAAGCCGCCCGCGAACATGCCCGCGCGTACAGGAAGCGTTCGATGACGATCGGCGTAGGCCTCGCCCTCGCCACCGGCCGCGCGGGTTCCGCACTCGCCCGCGGCATCGCGCGTCGACGGTCGATGCTCCGCGCGACGCGATGCCGTTGAAGCGGATCGTGTCCGGCGGTCAGACAGGCGTCGACCGCGGCGCCCTCGACGCCGCGCTGGCCGCGGGCTTTTCCTGCGGCGGATGGTGTCCCGCCGGCCGCGCCGCGGAAGACGGCACGATCGACGCGCGATATCCGGTCGTCGAGCTCGCGAATGCCGGCTATCGCGAGCGCACCATCCAGAACGTCGCCGACAGCGACGCGACGCTGATCGTCTATTTCGCCGATCTCCACGGCGGCACGGAGCTCACGCTGCTCGCGTGCGTACGCCGGGGCAAGCCGTACAAGCTCGTCGATGCCGCCGAAATCGCCGCCGGGCGCACCGCCGCGATCGCAGTCGCGTTCGTGCAGCGCCACGATGCCTCCACGCTCAACGTGGCGGGACCGCGCGAAAGTCATGCACCGGGCGCGCACGTCTACGCGTTCGAGGCGGTCTCGCGCCTGATCGCATCGACGGCAAGCGGCCCGCAAAGCGCCTGACGTGTCGATGAAGCGTCGACGCATCGAGGTGAACGATCGCATGCAGCAGGGCTACGTCTACGACCTGGTCGAGCCCGCCGGCGCGCATTTCCATCCGCATTTCCGGCCGCAACTCTCCCCGAAGACGATGCTGACGCTCGGCGTCTTCGGTGGCAAGTACATGACGGACTGCGCGGCGGAATATCCGCCGGACTGGTTCGCCCGTGCGCGACTTTGCAGCGAGCGACACGACGCGAAGCTCAATTGCTTCGCGGTCAACGCTTCGCAGCCGCTGTCGGTGTGGCGCGCGAAAGGCTGGATCTACGACGAGGACCCGCGCGGCTGGTTCCAATGGTATTGCCGTTACTATCTCGGCAGGCGATGCCCCGACGACGAACGGCAGATCCGCCGCTGGCGCGCGATCCGCCGCCACGTCGCGCAGCTGCAGCAGCATTGCGATCGCGGCGACCTCGCATGCCGCCGTCGCCAGCGCCAGGCGCTGCTGCACTGGGCCTACGATTCGCGGACGCTCTGATGCGGCTGACCGACTGCTACAACTTCCACGACTTTCGCGAGCTCGCGCGGCGAAGGTTGCCCGGACCGATCTTCAACTACATCGACGGCGCCGCCGACGACGAGGTTACGTATCGCCGCAACACGGCGAGCTTCGAGCGCTGCGACCTGGTGCCGAACGTGCTTCGCGGCGTCGACCAGGTCGACCTGTCGGTGACGGTCATGGGCCAGAAGCTCGGATTGCCGGTCTACTGCTCACCCACGGCGCTGCAGCGCCTTTTCCATCACGACGGCGAGCGCGCGGTCGCGGCGGCGGCGGCGAAATTCGGCACGATGTTCGGCGTGTCGTCCCTCGGCACGGCGAGCATCGAGGACGTGCGCAGCGCGTTCTCGACGCCGCAGGTCTACCAGTTCTATTTCCACAAGGATCGCGGCCTCAACAGGGCGATGATGCAGCGCGCGAAAGCGGCGGGTGTCGACGTGATGATGCTCACCGTCGACAGCATCACCGGCGGGAACCGCGAGCGCGATCTGCGCACCGGCTTCTCGATCCCCTTCCGCCTCACGCTCGCCGGGATGCTGCAGTTCGCGCTGAAGCCCCGGTGGGCGATGAACTACCTGACGCACGAGCGCTTCGCACTGCCGCAGCTCGAGGAGCACATCGACTTCGGCGGCAGCGCACTGTCGATCGGTCGCTATTTCACCGAGATGCTCGATCCTTCGATGACGTGGGACGACGTCGCGCTGATGGTGCGCGAGTGGGACGGTGCGTTCTGCCTGAAGGGCGTCATGGCGGTCGACGACGCGAAACGTGCGGCCGACATCGGGTGCACCGGCATCGTGCTGTCGAACCACGGCGGGCGGCAGCTCGACGGATCACGCGCGGCGTTCGATCAGCTCGCGGAAGTGGTCGACGCCGTCGGCGACCGCATCGACGTGTTGATGGACGGCGGCGTGCAACGCGCGACGCACGTCCTGAAGGCGCTGTCGCTCGGCGCCAAGGCCGTCGGCGTCGGCCGCTATTACCTGTTCCCGCTCGCCGCCGCCGGCCGCGTCGGTGTCGAGCGCGCGCTCGAGCTGATGCGCCTCGAGCTCGTGCGCGACCTGCGGCTCATGGGCTGCCGCTCGGTGGCAACGCTCTCGCGCGCCAATTTGCGCTTCCGCTAGCGTTTCGGAAGCGCGTCGATGCGCGCGGCGAATCCCGCTACAGGGTAGACCGCGACGAAGGGGACGCCGCACGCGGCGCCCCTTCGTTCATTGAACGAGCGCCGCCGATGCGGCCCCCGCCGCTCGAGTCACTTCCCCGGCTTGTACGCGCGCTGCGGTCCGATGTTGCGCGGGTCGAACGGATCGTGGTGCGCGACGCACGCGAAGCTCGCCGCATCGGTCGGATCGCCCGAGCCGACGTACTCGGCGCGCTGCGGATGCGGGCAGAGCGGCCGCTGGAACTGCACGCCCTGCTTCGCGTCGTTGTTCACGTAGTGCGTCGCGATGAGGCGATCGGGCGCGACACCCTGCTCGACCCAGCGCTCGAGCGCCTTGACGAGGTCGTGGTCGGCATCGATCACCGGACCGTTGCTCGTCCCGTTGCCGAACGCGTTCGGTCCGGCGCCGCCGCTGCAGTGGGCCATCCCGGGCGCCATGAAGACGCGGTAGAAGTCGTGCGGATCGCCGATCTTGTGCGTGACCGCCTCGTAGTAGTTGAGGCCGTTCTGCGGCGCGATCGCCGTGTCCGCCCAGCCCGCGTACTGGATCATCTTGCCGCCACGCGCCCTGAACTTGCTGAGGTCGGGGTTCACGGAGCTCAGGATCGGCTGTAGATGCACCCTCGCCCACTCGTCCTGCTGCACGACGTCGGCGGCCAGGTAGTTGCAGTTTTGAACGCCCTGCACGAGGCTGCAGGTGAAGCCCAGGCCGAGCCCGTATTGGCTGCCGGGACTCGACGGCGACGAGCCGGTGATCCAGCTCTGCCAGTCGCCCGCAGCCGCTTCGCCACCCGGCTCGTAGCCCGGGAACAGCAGGATGCCGTGCTCGTGCGGGCCCTCGTAGATCTTGCGCGCCGCTTCGACCTGAGCCGGGGTGAGGCAGGTGTCCGGATCCTGCCCGCGCTTGCACTGAACGACGCCGGGATCGAAACGGCATTGCCGCGGGTCGCTCAGGAACGCATCGGACGCGACGCCGCCGTCCTTGCCGACGCACGCGGCGAGCGCGGCGTTCGACAGCAGCGAAAGTTTCGTGGGCGGTATGTAGGCGTCGGGAACGCCGTTCGTCTGCGGGCCGTTGAGCGTTGCCTGCATGTCGAAGAGATACGACGCACCGAACTCGCCGACCTGATCGTTCACCGGCGAGCCGACGATGATGCCGTCGAAGTCGTCGGGATAGTTCTGGGCCTCCTTGAGCGCCTCGCGGCCGCCGTCGGAGCAACCGACGAAATACGAGTACTGCGGTGGCTGCCCGGTGAGCGCCTCGACGATGGCCTTCGAATCGTCGGCCGTCGCCTTGACGGCGCGATAGCCATAGTCGAGCAGCACGTCGGTATTGTTGATGAACGCCGGCGCGCCACGGGGAATGTCGGGCGGCGAGCCCGACGTGCCGTCGTCGGTTCCTGCGGTCGCGTAGCCGCGCGAGACGGCATTCGCGATCGTCGGCAGCGAGATGGCGCCGGCGAAGCCCCCATTGCCGACCTGCTGGTACTTGCCGTTCCAGCCACCGTTCATCGGGATCCAGACTTCGAAATTCACGTTCGACTGCGGACCCGGCTTGATGGTCCCGGCGACGCGACAAAGGTCGACCGGCGCCTTCGTCGACCCCGAGACGGTTTGATTTGCCGAGTAGGATTGCGCGAGCGTGATCGTGGTCTTCGGCAACGCGAGGTTCAGAAGATCGGCGCAGGTCGTAGCGGCCGCGGGCGCCGCGCAGAACAGCGCCGCGGCCACCGCAAGCGGCGGAGCGACGATGGTCGCTCTCGATGGTCGGATCACGAACGGGTCGGGTCGCAACGAACGTTGTCGCATCGATTCCTCCTGGCTCGCCGGTCGAGCGGAAACGGCGCGGCCGCGAGCGATGGTTGTGCAGTGGGATGGGTTGACGCTGGAGAAGATAGACGCCGGATGCGGATCGTCCCGGCATTCGAAGATTCAGGCCGAAGATGCTCGCGTGTCAAGCCGTGAAACAATCGGCGGCACCCGGTACAGTTCGCATCTCCGAGCTCGTTCCGGGGATGCCTTGAGCCCCGCTTCGTCAAGCCATCGGAAGAGGGAGTCGCGAACATGAACGACGTCGTGCCGCCCCTGCTCGTCGCGGCGAAGCTCGACGAGCTCTGGTCACTGCGCGTGATCGCGGAGCTCGACGATTCGTACGTGAAGGTCGCGAGGGTGCACGGCTCGCTCGCGCGGCATAGCAGCATCGCCGACCAGCTGCGCCCATCATGATCAGGCGTTCGGTCGTCGGCATGAACCGCTTCGTCGCGCTCGTGCTCGCATGCGCCTGGCTCGCAGGCGCGGCGGGCGGGATCGTCATCGCCGTCCGTGCCGGTCCTCCGTGGCTCGCGCTGCCGTCGCTGTTCGCACTCGTCTACGGCGTGCTGTGGTTGCGCGTCTTCGTCCAGTCGCGCCTGCTCGCCTGGAGCGACCTGGCGATGCCGTGGCGCGGGCGCTCGCCGCCGGGGCAGGGCCGGACGAGCGGCGGCATGCGGTGAAGAACCGAACAGCCTCGATGTCGGGCGAGAACCGGTACTGGTTTCCTGCGAAGCGATACGGCTGGGGCTGGGGGTTCCCGATCCGGTGGCAGGGCTGGGTCGTGCTGGCGATTTACGTCGCGGCGATCGCCGTCGCGGCGGCCGTCATCGAGCCGTCCCGTGCGCCCGGGCGCTTTGCCGCATGCCTCGTCGTCCTGACGTGCGTGCTCGTCGCGGTATGCTGGGCGAAGGGCGAGCCTCCACGATGGCGCTGGGGCGATCGCGATTGAGACGGTTCGTCGTTCGATGACACGGAGGTGAGATGAAGCTCGGCGCATGGATCGTCATCGGGATCGCCATCGGCACGGCGATCGGAACCGCGACGAATCAGCTCGCGGTCGGCGTGGCGCTGGGCGTCGCAATCGGCGTCGCGATCGGTGTGTTCGCCGATCGGGCGCGGCACTGACTGGGTGCGCGATTCGCGTCGCCTCGACCACCGCGACGCACGCGCACGTTCGATCGGAAGCTCTTGCCGCCATGACACCCACCCACTCCGTTCTCGTCACGATCGGCCTCTTCGGCCTGACCTTCCTGAGTCCCGGGCCCAATCTGCTGGTCGTCGTGCAATCGAGCCTCTCCGCCGGCCGCGCGGCAGGCGTGGCCGCGGGCTTCGGCGTCGCGGCCGGCGACGCGATCTACGCGGCGCTGGGCCTTTTCGGCATGGCGGCGCTGATCGCGCAAAGCGGCGATCTCTTCGCCATCGTCAAGGTCGTCGGCGGGCTCTATCTGCTCTGGCTCGCGTGGAAAATGATGAAGGGCGGCCACTCCGTCGTGGTCGCGGACGGCAACGCTGGCCCGCGATCCGGCTTGCCGCCGGCCAACCTTTTCGTGCGCGGCCTCGTCACCGACCTCGCGAATCCGCAGACTGTGCTGTTCTTTGCGAGCATCTTCGCCGTGACGCTCACGCCGACGACACCCGCATGGGCGAAGGCGCTGTCCTGGCTCGGCATCGTGGCCGTGTCGGCGACGTGGCGGTGCCTGTTGAGCTTCGCGTTCTCGCGCCGGCGCATCCGTGCGTTCTACGCGCGATGCCAGCGTACGATCGAGCGGCTCGCGGGCGCGGCCTTCGCGGCATTCGGCGCGAAGCTGATCGTCGAAGGCATCTCGGTGAAGTGACGGCGGCGCTCCGATGCTGACGCAGGACGACATTCGCGCGATCCCGCTCTTCGCGTCGCTCGCAACCGCCGAGCTCGAGCACCTCGCGCAGACCGCCGCGCACCTGCATTTGCGCACTGGCGAAACGGCCGTGCCGGAAGGCGCCGAGCGCGCGCTCTTTGCGGTGCTCGACGGCAAGCTGGAGGTCGTCAAGCTGGTCGACGGCGTCGAGCGTCGGCTCGGCTTCCGGTCGACCGGCGCCATCTTCGGGGAAGTGCCGATGACGCTCGGCACCGTCTTTCCCGCCGCGTATCGCGCGGTCGAGGCGTCGCGGGTCATTCGCATCGAGCCGCACGATTACCATGCGCTCGCCGCCGCGGCACCCGCGGTCGCAACGAAGGTCGGCGCGCTCGCGCGCGAGCGCATCGGCGGCCTTGCCGGCATCGCGGCGGAGGCACCGAAGCCTCGCGCCACGGTGATCGGTCATCGCTGGGATGCGACGTGCAGCGCACTGCGCCATTTCCTGGCGCGTAACCAGATCACGTTCGAGTGGGTCGCATGCGACTCGCCCGACGTCGCCGCCCACTGGGGCGGGGCACCGCCGGCCGACGACGAATGTCCGTCGGTCCGGCTGCTCGACGGCACGACACTCGCGCGCCCGACGCCGCGCGCGCTTGCCGAGCGCCTCGGCCTTTCGACGGCGCCCGCTCGCGAAGAGTACGACACGGTGATCATCGGCGGCGGACCGGGCGGGCTCGCGGCGGCGGTCTATGGCGCGTCGGAGGGGCTGTCGACGCTCGTCGTCGAGCGCGAGGCACCCGGCGGGCAAGCCGGCACGTCGTCGCGGATCGAGAACTACCTCGGCTTTCCGAGCGGCGTGTCGGGTGACGAGCTCGCGGCGCGAGCACACCAGCAGGCGCGCCGGCTCGGCGCCGAGATCGTCGTCACGCGCAGTGTCGCGCACATCGACGCGCCGACGCGCGAGATTCATCTCGATGGCGGCGACGTCGTTCGCGCACGCACGCTGATCCTCGCAACCGGTGTCGCGTGGCGGCGCCTCGGGATCGATGGCTTCGACCGCTTCTTCGGCAAGGGCGTTTACTATGGCGCGGCGCGCAGCGAGGCGAGTGCGACGCAGGGGCTCGACGTGCACCTGATCGGCGGCGGCAATTCGGCCGGTCAGGCCGCGCTGTACTTCGCCAATCACGCGCGCAACGTGACGCTCGTCGTGCGCGGCGATTCGCTCGCGAAAAGCATGTCGCGCTATCTGATCGAGCAGCTTGCCGCGCAGCCGAACATCCGCGTGCAGCTGCGATCGGAAGTCGTCGCCGCGCACGGCGACACCCATCTCGCGGCCGTCGATATCCGCGACATCGCCGGTGACGCTGTGCGACGACACGCCTGCGCCGGCCTCTTCGTCTTCATCGGCGCGGACGCGGCGACCGGCTGGCTGCCGCGCGAAATCGCGCGCGACGCGCGGGGCTACGTGCTGACCGGCGAGGACGTGGTCAGGGCCGAGCGCTGGCCGCTGCGGCGCGATCCGTACCTGCTCGAGACGAGCGTGCCCGGCGTGTTCGCATGCGGCGACGTGCGGTTGAGTCCCGTCAAGCGCGTCGCGTCCGCCGTGGGCGAAGGGAGCATGGCGATCGCGTTCGTGCACCGATACCTGCGGCAGCAGGCGCAAATGCACGAGGCTCCATGACGAACGTGTCGAGGACCGTGCCGGCGCTGAATGACGGGCTCGTCGTCGGCGCGCGCGATCCCAAGGGGCGCGAGGAATCCCGGCTCTATCTCGGATCGGCGATCGAAGTGCCCGGGAAAGCCTGACGCGGCATTGCGCCTAGAATATCGGCCGATGGCGGACTAGCTGTCGACGGTTTCCGGAAGACCGCCCGGGATGTCGCCGGGCACACCTCGTTAGCGGCTCGAATCGGAAGGCTTCATGCGGATGGCCCGCTTCATTCTCGACAACCTCGAGGCGATCCTGCAGGACTGGGAGAACTTCGCGCGGTCGCTCACCGCGGGGTCGGCGATGAGCATCCGGGAGCTGCGCAATGACGCGGAGCGGATGCTCCGTTTCATTGCCGCCGACATGGAAACCGAGCAGACGCGGCAGCAGGAGATCGACAAGGCGAACGCCAGGCACCGCTGCTCCAGGGCCAGTCGAGCGCGGCGCGCGAGCACGGGATCGCGCGGGCGGTCGGACGCTTCTCGCTCATCGAACTGGTAGCGGAGTACCGCGCACTGCGTGCCAGCGTAACGCGCAAGTGGATCGACGCGGTCCCGCTTACGAAGGAAAGCGTCATGCAGGTCGTGCGCTTCAACGAGGCCATCGACCAGATCCTGGCGGAGGGCCTGGCGACGTTCACCGAGCACCTCGATCACGAGGCGGACCTCTTCACCGCGTCGATCGGGCACGACCTAAGCAATCCCGTCCATGCGGTCATGATGTCGACCCGCCGACTGATGCTGAGCCGTGGCCTGACGGCCGACGAGCGTGCCGCCGTCGAGCGGATCGAGCGCGCTTCCGGGAGGCTTTCGGGCATGCTCTCGGACCTGCGCGATTTCACGCGCACCCGGCTCGGCGGACTCCTCGTCGTCCGTCCGCAACCGGTCGACGTCGCCGGACTCGTGCGCGATGTCGTGGGCGAGCTGGAGGCCGCGTATTCCGATCGCAGGATCGTGGTCGAATGCCGTGGCGACCTCGTGGCGAGCGTCGACACGAAGCGCATCCCGCAACTGCTGTCGAACCTCGTGGCGAATGCGCTTCAGCACGGTGCGGCGAACAGCGCCGTGCAGATAAGCGCGCGACGCGAAGGAAACGACCTGATCATCGACGTGCGAAACGAAGGCCGACCGATCGAGCCGACCCTCATGCAGCGCCTGTTCGATCCGCTGCGAAGCGGCGATGCGGAAGGCGACAACACTCACCTGGGACTCGGCCTGTACATCGCGCGACAGATCGCGCTTGCGCACGGCGGGACCATCGCTGTCGAATCGACCGTCAGCGCGGGAACCTGCTTCACGGTTCGATTACCCGCTCGGGTGCGGGACGAGGCGGGAGCGGCCTGATCGGCGAAGCAACGCCGGTCCCGAACGCTTTCGTCCGATCCGCGACGATCGCTTGCGACGTGACGAGTCGGACCGACGCCGCGAACGGTTCGTCGTCACCACGGCTCGACCTGGTCGAGCCAAGCGCGCGGCTTCGCGATTCGTACCGGGGCCTCGTCGCCGAATTCGCGGCCGCCGGCGAGAGGCGCATTCCGTTCGTCCTCGACTTCGACCACAGCGACTTCGACGCGCTGCTCGCGCGCCTCTACGCCTGCTCGCGCGGCGTCGGCCTTCCCGAAGGTTTCGTTTCGCACTCGACGTTCTGGCTCGTCAAGGACGACGCGCTCGTCGTGGGAGTCTCCAACATCCGCCATTCGCTGACGCCGTCGCTGCTGCGCGAAGGAGGCCACGTGGGCTACGGCGTGCGACCCAGCGCGCGGCGGCGGGGCCTCGGGCACGAGATCCTGCGCCAATCGCTGCTTCGCGCGCGCGAACTCGGCATCGGCGACGTGCTCGTGACCTGCGCAGCGACCAACGTCGCGTCGGCCCGTGTCATCGCGCGCAACGGCGGCGTGCTCGAGTCGCAGGCCTTCCTGCCCGAACGCAACGAAGTCGTGCAACGATACTGGATCCGGCGAATCGGCCGGTGATCGCCGCAAGGGACCTAAAAGCATGTCGAGGTTGCGTTTTCGGATCGCCATGTCGCTCGACGGGTTCGTCGCGGGCCCGGACCAAAGCGTCGATCATCCGCTGGGTGTCGGCGGCATGCGGCTGCACGAATGGGCGTTCGCGCTGGCGGCGTTTCGCCGGATGCACGGGCTGGAAGGCGGCGACGTCAACGCCAGCACGCCGATCATCGAAGAGGCCGTCGCCAACGTCGGTGCGACGATCATGGGCCGCAACATGTTCGGCGGTCATCCCGGACCGTGGAACGCGCGACGTCCGTGGGACGGATGGTGGGGCACGAAACCACCGTTCCATCACCCGGTGTTCGTGCTGACCCATCATCCGCGTGCGCCGCTGGCGCTCGACGGAGGCACGACGTTCACGTTCGTCACCGACGGCATCGAATCGGCGCTCGTTCAGGCGCGCAACGCCGCGGCCGGCAAGGACGTCGCGCTCGGCGGCGGCGCGCAAGCGGCGCGGCAATACCTCGCCGCCGGGCTCGTCGACGAGATGACGCTTTCCGTGGTGCCGATTCTGCTCGGCAGCGGCGAGCGGCTGTTCGAGGGGGTCATCGACCTGCACGGCCTTGCACTCGTGCGAACCGTCGCCGCCCCGGGGGTCGTGCACCTCGCGTTCGCGCGCACATGAGGCGATCGCCGCGGTGAAGACCGAGCGACAGAAGATGCTCGCCGGCGAGCCTTACGATCCACGCGATGCCGAGCTTGCGGCGGCCCGCGAACGCGCGCGCGACCTGTGCGACGCCCTCAATACGACGCGAGCCGCGCAACGCGACGAGCGGCGGAAACTGCTGGTCCGGTTGTTCGGATCGGGGGGAAGCAGCGTCTGGCTCGAGCCGCCCTTCCACTGCGACTACGGCAACCACATTCATCTGGGTGCGAACGTATTCTTCAACTTCAACTGCGTCGTGCTGGACGTTTGCGACGTT
>DATIEN010000157.1:0-3667 GCA_035455705.1 Casimicrobiaceae bacterium
CACCGACGGCCAGCCGGTCACCTACGGCGTGCGGCCCGATCATCTCGAGCTCGCCGGGCGCGGTTCCGGCGTACCGGGCGAGATCGTCGTCGTCGAGCCGACCGGTTCGGAAACCGAACTCGTCGTGAAGGTCGGTGCCGCGCAGCTCGTCGTCGAAGCGCACGGGCGCGCGACCGTGCGGCCGGGCGACAAGGTGACGTTTGCCGTGAACCCGACGAACGTGCATCTGTTCGACCAGAAGTCGGGACGGCGCCTGACGGCGTAAGCGCTTCGATGAGCGACGACAGCGCAAAGCCGGAGCGCAAGTTGCGCTCCGCCCAATGGTTCGGCCGCCACGACCGCGACGCGCTCGTGCACCGCTCGTGGATGAAGAACCAGGGCATCCCGCACGACCAGTTCGACGGCCGGCCGGTGATCGGCATCTGCAACACGTGGTCCGAGGCGACGCCGTGCAATGCGCACTTCCGCGAGCTGGCCGAGCACGTGCGCCGCGGCGTGCTCGACGCCGGCGGCTTCCCGATCGAGTTTCCGGTGATGAGCCTCGGCGAGACGCTGATGCGGCCGACGACGATGCTCTTCCGCAACCAGTGCGCGATGGACGTCGAGGAATCGATCCGCGCGAATCCGTTCGACGGCGTCGTGCTGTTGATGGGCTGCGACAAGACGACGCCGGCGCTTTTGATGGGCGCCGCGTCGTGCGACCTGCCGACGATCGGCGTCTCGGGCGGGCCGATGCTGAACGGCAAGTTCCGCGGTGAGGACATCGGCTCCGGCACGCACGTGTGGAAGTTCACCGAGATGCTGAAGACCGGCGAGATGACGGAGGCCGACATGATCGAGGCCGAATCGTGCATGTCGCGCTCGGCCGGTCATTGCATGACGATGGGCACCGCGTCGACGATGGCGTCGATGGTCGAGGCGCTCGGGCTCGGCCTGCCGACGAACGCGGCGATTCCCGCCGTCGATTCGCGCCGCAAGGTGCTCGCGCGGATGGCCGGGCGGCGGATCGTCGCGATGGTCGGCGAGGACCTGCGGATGTCGAAGATCGCCACGCGCGAGGCGTTCGAGAACGCGATCATGGTGAACGGCGCGATCGGCGGGTCGACGAATGCCGTCGTGCATCTGCTCGCGGTCGCGGGCCGTCTCGGCGTCCCCTTGTCGCTCGACGACTGGGATCGGCTCGGACGCGCGATGCCGTGCCTCGTCGACCTGATGCCCTCCGGCCGCTACCTGATGGAGGACTTCTACTACGCGGGCGGGCTGCCGGTCGTGATCCGCGAGATCGGCGAGGCGATTCACAAAGACGCGCTGACCGTCAACGGCCGCACGATCTGGGAGAACGCGAAGGACGCGGTCAACTACGACGCGCGGGTGATCACGCCGAAAGCGGCGCCGTTCAAGCCCCACGGCGGCATCGTGGTGCTGCGGGGCAATCTCGCGCCCGATGGCGCCGTGCTGAAGCCGTCCGCGGCGACTCCCGCATTGATGAAGCATCGCGGACGCGCCGTCGTGTTCGAGAACATCGACGAGCTCAATCGGCGCATCGACGATCCCGCGCTCGACGTCGGGCCCGACGACGTGCTCGTGCTCAAGAATTGCGGACCGAAGGGCTATCCCGGCTTCCCCGAGGTGGGCAATTTCGCGCTGCCGGCGAAGCTCTTGAAGCAAGGCGTCACGGACATGGTGCGCATCTCCGATGCGCGGATGTCCGGGACCGCGTACGGAACCGTCGTGCTGCATACGGCGCCCGAGGCCGCGGCGGGCGGGCCGCTCGCGCTCGTCGAGAGCGGCGACTCGATCGAGCTCGACGTGGACGCGCGGCGCCTGCACCTCGACGTGAGCGACGAAGAGCTCGCGCGCCGCCGCGCACGCTGGCGGCCGCCTGCGGCGCACGCGAAGCGAGGGTGGGTGAAGCTCTACTGCGAGACCGTGCAGCAGGCCGACAGGGGCGCCGACCTCGACTTCCTCGTCGGCAGCTCGGGCGCGCCGGTCGCGCGCGAGAGCCACTGACGCGTCGCGCTTGTCGGCAGCGAAGATGGCGCAGCGGATGATTCGAGTCAGGGTGAAGCCGCGCGCCCGTGCGAGCTCCCTCGAGGACGTCGGCGATGGCAGCTTCGTCGCGCACCTCAAGGCAGCGCCGGTCGACGGCAAGGCCAACGCCGAGCTGATCGGGCTCGTCGCGCGTTGGTTCGGCTGCAGCCGGACGGCGGTCACGATCAAAAGCGGCGCCGGGGCGCGAATCAAGCTGTTGCAGATCACGGCATCCGAACGACCCGCGTGAGTAGCGCCGCGCCGATTGCCGAGACGCGGCGGCTGCGGTTGCGGGCGCTCACGACGGGCGACGCGGCGTTCATCCGCGAGCTCGTCAACGACCCTGACTGGATCCGCAACATCGGCGACAAGGGCGTGCGCACGCTCGACGACGCACGACGCTATCTCGAGAGCGGCCCGATCGCGATGGTCGAGCGCCGCGGCTTCGGTCTCTTCGCCGTCGAGTTGAAGGCGAGCGGCGAATGCGCCGGCATCTGCGGTCTCATCCGCCGCGAAGGTTTCGACGACGTCGACCTGGGCTTCGCCTTCCTGCCGCGTTTTCGCCGTGCCGGCTACGCGTTGGAGGCTTCGTCGGCGGTCCTCGCCGACGGGCGCGAGCGGCTCGGCTTGCGCCGCGTCGTCGCCATCGTGTCGCCCGGCAACGAGCCTTCCGTGCAGCTCCTCGCGAAGCTCGGCTTCCGCTTCGAGCGCATCGTCGCGTTCCGCGGCGAATCGCTCGAGCTCTACGCTGTCGCGACTTGAAAGCGGCCGCGATCGGCGGCCCGCCGCTACAATGAACGCTGGCTTCGCAGGCGACGCACCCGATGCTGATCAACGGAAGATGCCACTGCGGCAACATCGCCTTCGTCCTCGAATGGGACGACGGCGTCGCCGACATTCCGGCGCGCGCTTGCGGTTGCACGTTCTGCGTCAGGCATGGCGGCGTGTGGACGTCGAACGGGCGTGCGCGGCTGGAAGTGTCCGTCGCCGACCCGGCGGCGGTCTCGCGCTATGAATTCGGGACGCGCACGGCGACCTTCCACGTCTGCACGCGCTGCGGCGTCGTTCCCGTGGTCACCAGCGACATCCGCGGCCGCCGCTACGCGGTCGTCAACGCGAACGCGTTCGAGGGCGTCGACCCGTCGCGTCTTCGCCGGTCGAGCACGAATTTCGACGACGAGGACGCCGACGCGCGGCTCGCGCGACGCGAGCGCAACTGGATTCCCGACGTCCGGTTTGCCGTGCGATGACGGCTGCCCGCCACGTTGCGTTTCTCCGACTCTCGGCGAGGCGATAGCGCCCGCATGAGAACGCTCGCCCATCTTTTCGCCAACAATCGCGCGTGGTCGTCGCGGATACGCAACCAGGACCCCGAGTTCTTCGCCAGGCTTTCCCGCCAGCAGCGGCCGGAGTACCTCTGGATCGGCTGCTCCGACAGCCGCGTTCCCGCCAACGAGATCGTCGATCTCCTGCCGGGCGAACTCTTCGTCCACCGCAACGTCGCGAACGTCGTCGTGCACACCGACCTCAACTGCCTCGCGGTGATGCAGTTCGCGATCGACATGCTGAAGGTCGAGCACGTGATCGTCTGCGGACACTACGGCTGCAGCGGCGTGCAGGCCGCGTTGCGCGGCGA